>NZ_JBEXSZ010000068.1:0-42787 GCF_040613865.1 Streptomyces sp. NPDC006197
GCGGAGACCGGCTGCTTGATGCCGATGTTGACGACGTTGTAGCCGTTGTTGGACAGGATGATGTCGACGAGGTTCTTGCCGATGTCGTGGACGTCGCCGCGGACGGTGGCCAGCACGATCGTGCCCTTGCCGTCCGCGTCGGACTTCTCCATGTGCGGTTCGAGATACGCCACGGCCGTCTTCATGACCTCGGCGGACTGGAGCACGAACGGCAGCTGCATCTGACCGGAGCCGAACAGCTCACCGACCGTCTTCATGCCGTCGAGCAGCACGTCGTTGACGATCTCCAGGGCGGGCCTCTCCGCCAGAGCGGAGTCCAGATCGGCCTCCAGGCCGTTCTTCTCGCCGTCGACGATCCGCCGCTTGAGCCGCTCGTCCAGCGGCAGGGCGAGGAGCTCCTCGGTCTTGCCGGCCTTCATCGACTTGGTGGTGGCGCCCTCGAAGAGGGCCATCAGCTTCTGCAGCGGGTCGTAGCCCTCGGCGCGCCGGTCGTAGATCAGGTCGAGGGCGGTGGTGACCTGCTCCTCGTCGAAGCGGGCGATGGGCAGGATCTTCGACGCGTGGACGATCGCCGAGTCCAGGCCCGCCTTCACGCACTCGTCGAGGAAGACCGAGTTCAGCACGATGCGGGCGGCCGGGTTGAGGCCGAAGGAGATGTTCGACAGGCCCAGCGTGGTCTGCACGTCCGGGTGGCGGCGCTTCAGCTCGCGGATCGCCTCGATGGTGGCGATGCCGTCGCCCCGCGACTCCTCCTGGCCGGTGCAGATGGTGAAGGTCAGGGTGTCGATGAGGATGTCCGACTCCCTGATCCCCCAGTTCTCGGTGAGGTCCTCGATGAGGCGCTCGGCGATCGCGACCTTCGCCTCGGCCGTCCGGGCCTGGCCCTCCTCGTCGATCGTCAGCGCCATCAGCGCCGCGCCGTGCTCCTTGGCGAGCGCCGTGACCTTCGCGAAGCGGGAGTCGGGCCCGTCGCCGTCCTCGTAGTTGACCGAGTTGATCACCGCCCGGCCGCCGAGCTTCTCCAGACCCGCCCGCAGGACGTCCACCTCGGTGGAGTCCAGCACGATCGGCAGCGTGGAGGCCGTCGCGAAGCGACCGGCGAGCTCCTGCATGTCCGCCACGCCGTCACGGCCCACGTAGTCCACGCACAGGTCGAGCATGTGCGCGCCCTCGCGGATCTGGTCCCGCGCCATCTCCACGCAGTCGTCCCAGCGGCCCTCCAGCATGGCCTCACGGAACTTCTTCGACCCGTTGGCGTTGGTCCGCTCGCCGATCGCCAGGTACGAGGTGTCCTGCCGGAACGGCACGTGCCCGTACAGGGAGGACGCGCCGGGTTCGGAGACCGGCCGGCGGTCGAGTACGGCCGCGCCGCGCACCCGCGCCACGATCTCCCGCAGGTGCTCCGGGGTCGTCCCGCAGCAGCCGCCGACCAGGGCGGGGCCGTACTCCCGTACGAACTGCTCCTGTGCGTCGGCCAGTTCGGCAGGTGACAGGGGGTAGTGGGCGCCGTCCTTCCCGAGGACGGGCAGGCCCGCGTTCGGCATGACCGAGATCGGGACGCGGGCGTGCCGGGAGAGGTGCCGCAGGTGCTCGGCCATCTCCACCGGGCCCGTGGCGCAGTTCAGGCCGATCATGTCGATGCCGAGGGGCTCCAGGGCGGTCAGCGCCGCGCCGATCTCCGAGCCGAGCAGCATCGTGCCCGTCGTCTCCACCGTGACCTGCACGATCACGGGCAGGTCCACGCCGATCCAGTCCAGGGCCCGGCGGGCGCCGATGACGGCCGCCTTCGTCTGGAGCAGGTCCTGCGAGGTCTCGACGAGCAGGGCGTCGGCGCCGCCGCGGATCAGGCCCTCCGCGTTCTGCTGGAAGGCGTCCCGGAGCGGCTCGTACGTGACGTGGCCCAGGGTCGGCAGCTTCGTGCCGGGTCCCATGGAGCCGAGGACCCAGCGGGGGCGGCCGTCGGCGGCCGTGTGCGCGTCGGCGGAGGCGCGGGCGATGCGGGCGCCGGCCTCGGACAGCTCGTACACCTGGTCCTCGATGCCGTACTCGGCGAGCGCGGTCAGGTTCGCCCCGAAGGTGTTGGTCTCGACGCAGTCCACGCCGACCGAGAAGTAGGCGTCGTGGACGGCGGCGACGATGTCGGGGCGCGTGAGGTTGAGGATCTCGTTGCAGCCCTCCAGCTGCCGGAAGTCGTCCATCGACGGGTCGGCGGCCTGGAGCATGGTGCCCATCGCCCCGTCGGCGACGACGACCCGCGTCGCGAACTCCTCGCGGAGGGAGCGCCTCACGTCAGCCCCCTCAGATGGGTGACGAGCGTCGCCGTGCAGCCGACGCCGTACGTCGTCCTGATCCGGTCCAGGAGGGAGTCCCGGTGCAGCCGGTACTCCTGCGTCCCCACGTAGTCCAGGACGGTCGCCGCGACCGCGCAGCCCAGCTGCGCCGCGCACCGCTCGGGCACGCCCCACAGCGTCCCCGCGAGGAACCCGGCCCGGAAGGCGTCCCCGACGCCGGTCGGGTCGACGACCGCGGGGACCTCCACCGCGGGCACGGAGAGGGGGCCCCGGTCCTCGCCGCGGATGCGGACGCCGGCCTCGCCGTGGGTGGTGACCCAGGTGCCGACGCGACGCAGGACCTCCGCCTCCGGCCAGCCGGACCTCTCCAGGAGGAGCGCCGCCTCGTACTCGTTGGTGAACAGGAACCGGGCCCCGTCCACCAGCTCCCGCACCTGGCCCCCGTCGAGCCGCGCCAGCTGCTGCGACGGGTCGGCGGCGAAGGGGATCCCCAGGTCACGGCAGGTGCGGGTGTGCCGGAGCATGGCCTCGGGGTCGTCCGGGGAGACCAGGACCAGCTCCAGGCGGCCGGTGCGCGCCACGACCTCGCGGAGGTCGATCTCGCGCGCCTCGGCCATCGCCCCCGCGTAGAAGGTGGCGATCTGGTTCTGGGCCCGGTCGGTGGTACAGACGAAGCGGGCGGTGTGGAGCGACTCGCTGACGCGCACCGAGTCGGTGTCCACGCCGTGGTCCTTCAGCCAGACCCGGTACGGCTCGAAGTCGGCGCCGACCGCGCCCACGAGGGCGGGCCGCAGGCCGAGGACGCCGAGTCCGAAGGCGATGTTCGCTGCCACTCCGCCGCGCCTGACCTCCAGGTCGTCGGCGAGGAACGACAGGGAGACCCGGTCGAGCCGGCCGGCGAGCAGCTGCTCGCTGAACCAGCCGGGGAAGGTCATCAGATGGTCGGTCGCGATGGATCCCGTGACAGCGATGCGCATGGCCTTAAACCCCCGCCGCCTTCTTCAGGGCCTCCACGCGGTCGGTGCGCTCCCAGGTGAAGTCGGGGAGTTCGCGGCCGAAGTGGCCGTACGCCGCCGTCGCCGCGTAGATCGGCCGCTTGAGGTCCAGGTCGCGGATGATCGCCGCCGGCCGCAGGTCGAAGACCTCGCCGACCGCCTCCTGGATCCTCTCGTCCGGGAGCGTGCCCGTCCCGAAGGTCTCCACGAAGAGGCCGACCGGCTCGGCCTTGCCGATGGCGTACGCGACCTGCACCTCGCAGCGCTTCGCCAAGCCGGCCGCGACGACGTTCTTCGCGACCCAGCGCATGGCGTACGCCGCCGAGCGGTCCACCTTCGACGGGTCCTTGCCGGAGAACGCGCCGCCGCCGTGCCGGGCCATCCCGCCGTACGTGTCGATGATGATCTTCCGGCCGGTGAGTCCGGCGTCGCCCATCGGGCCGCCGACCTCGAAGCGCCCGGTCGGGTTGACCAGGAGCCGGTAGCCGTCGGACTCCAGGCTGACGCCCTCCTCGACGAGCTGCTTCAGGACGTGTTCGACGACGTACTCGCGGACGTCCGGGGTGAGCAGGCCCTCGACGGAGATGTCGGCGGCGTGCTGCGAGGAGACGACGACCGTGTCGAGGCGGACCGGGCGGTCGCCGTCGTACTCGATGGTGACCTGCGTCTTGCC
This sequence comes from Streptomyces sp. NPDC006197, assembly GCF_040613865.1. Classification (NCBI taxonomy): domain Bacteria; kingdom Bacillati; phylum Actinomycetota; class Actinomycetes; order Kitasatosporales; family Streptomycetaceae; genus Streptomyces; species Streptomyces sp. NPDC006197. The sequence goes on from NZ_JBEXSZ010000068.1 coordinate 3,960, forward strand.
GTCCGGCCGCAGGTACGGCACGGTGCCGTCCTTGCGGACCTCGGTGAGCCGCCGGGAGAGGCGGTGGGCGAGGGCGATCGGCAGCGGCATCAGCTCGGCCGTGTCGTCGCAGGCGTAGCCGAACATCAGGCCCTGGTCGCCGGCGCCCTGCGCGGCCAGCTCGTCGGCCTCGCCCTCCACCCGGACCTCGTGGGCGGTGTCGACGCCCTGCGCGATGTCCGGCGACTGGGCGCCGATGGACACCGACACGCCGCAGGAGGCGCCGTCGAAGCCCTTCGCGGAGGAGTCGTAGCCGATGTCGAGGACGGCGTCGCGCACCAGTTGGGCTATCGGCGCGTACGCGGAGGTGGTGACCTCGCCGGCGATGTGGACCTGGCCGGTGGTGATCAGGGTCTCGACCGCCACGCGCGAGGACGGGTCCTCGGCGAGCAGCGCGTCGAGGATGGTGTCGCTGATCCGGTCGGCGATCTTGTCGGGGTGGCCCTCGGTCACGGACTCCGAGGTGAAGAGGCGGCGGCTCATGCCTGGCCCACCTCCGCCTTCGCCGTGAAGAAGTGCTGCTCGATGGCGCCGAGGGTGCGGATGGAGTCGACCTCCAGGGTCTCCATCCGGATGGCGGTGCCGCTCTCCTGCTCCAGGAGGAAGACGAACTCGACGAAGGACAGCGAGTCGATGAGCCGGTTCTCGACCAGGTCGAGGTCGGGCGCGATGTCGTCGCGCTCGGGGTGACGCTCGAGGATCCAGTTCTTCACCGTCTGCAGGCCGTCGGCCATGGTTGCTCTCCTTTTAGCTACTGCTGGTTACGGATGGGTGGGGGCGATGATCGGCGCGGCGACCGCGACCGCGTAGTCCACGTCGTGGCTGATGGACACGGTGATCTCGGAGATGCCGGACTCGGCCGCCATCTCGGCGGCCGGACCGTGCAGCTCCACCAGCGGCCAGCCGCCCTCGGAGCGGCGTACGACGATGTCGGGCCAGGGCAGGAACCTGCCCCGGACGCGCAGGGTCTTGAAGGCCGCCTCCTTCGCCGCGATCCGTCCGCACAGGCTCAGTACGTCGAGCCCGGAGGAGGTGCGGCAGTCGGCGAGTTCGCCGGGGGTGAGCATCCGCTCGAAGAACTTCTCCCCGTACTGCGCGAGGAGTCTGCGGACGCGGTTGACGGACACGATGTCCATGCCGAGGTTCGCCCACCCCAGGCCGCCCGCCGGCGGGGCGGCGGGACGGGCCGGCACGTCAGGTCACCGGCCCGGCCGCGCGGTTCGCACCGGCGTCGAGGACCGCCCGGGTGGCGGCCTCCCAGTCGCCGTACCGGCGGGTCAGCGCGGACAGCCAGCGCTCCAGGCCGAAGGCGACGCAGCTGGTGAAGGCCGGTCCGCCGGTCGACGCGAGGGTGATGTCGCAGCGGTCGCCGAAGAAGTTCCGGTGCGTGTTGACCGAGGCGATCGCCAGGTCCTCGTACAGGAACTCGTACTTCACCGGGGTGAGCCGCTGGAGGACCGCCTTGGAGCTGCCCTTGTCGAAGAAGGGGTCGCAGGCGGCCTCCTTGCGCAGCGGCAGGTCGAGCGCCGCGGCGAAGGCCCGGACGCGGGCGGTGAAGTCCGCGAGGTGCGTCTCGGCGTGCTCGCGCGAGCCGATCGCGACGATCTCCCGCATGCGGAAGCCGAGCTGGCGCCGCATGCCCTCGTAGTGGGTCTCCTTGCGGAAGCACCAGGAGCAGACGGTGACGAGGGTGTCGTCCGCGACCCGGGTGCCCCGGTGGTCGAGGTAGACGGCGTAGCAGGACGCCGAGGGCAGGCCGAGCGCGGCGGGTTCGAGCGCGTCACTCGGGAAGCGGCCGGCGGTGGTGTCGAAGGGCGTGGTCGCGCGGCGCTCCAGGTCGAGCGGGGTGGCGACGACGGCCTGGTGGGGGAAGTTGTCGTAGTAGTCGAGCTTCGCCAGGTCGGCGGCGGGCAGGAGCGGGGGCATGGTCATCGGGCGGGCGCCCGCGGCCACTCCCCAGCCCTCGAAGGTGTCGTCGAGGAGCCGCAGCAGGCGGGTCCCCTCCGGGCCGAGCGAGGGCAGGCCCCTGGTCTCCCCGACGGTCTCGGGGGTCGTCACGGTCATGGTCGGTGCACCTCTCGGGTGAGGGCGTCGCTCAGAGGACGGGCAGGATGTCGTCGGAGAAGATGCCGGTCTTCAGGAAGAAGCCGAGCGGCTTGCGGATGGACTTGCGCTCGTGGGCACGACGGGACTCGTCGGCGATGAGCGCGTTGCGCAGGGCCAGCGGGTCGGCGATGCCGGCGTCGCGGTAGACGTGCGGGTTGTAGAGGGAGTTGATGCTGTAGACGACGTACCGCTTGAGGTACGCCTCGACCTCGCGGACCCGGTCGGCGCTCACGGCCTGGCACATCCGCTGGTACAGCAGGGAGACCAGCTCGCGCCCGAAGGCGATGTGGCGGGACTCGTCCTGGTGGTGGATGCGGTTGACCTCGCGGATGGTGTGGCAGAGGGAGTCGTCCTTCGCCATCCGGGAGTTGTAGTGGTCGACGAGCTCCTCGAAGAAGAGGATGCGGGTGAAGACGAGGAAGTTCTCGACCTCGGGCTCCCAGGCGGCGTCGGCGCGCATGGCGGTGGAGCCGTAGATCTTGTGGCCGTATCGCCGGCAGAACTCGGAGAAGAACCACATGTGTTCGTTCTCCTCGCCGATGAAGTGGTGGAAGAAGTCCGAGGGGACCTCGAAGCCGGGCATGTGGATGCGGCCGACGACCTCGATGAGGAGTTCGCGGATGCCGTGCACGTTGAGGCTGTAGAAGTTGACGGACTCCCACTTCGACAGGCGCTGAAGCGTTTCCTCACCGAGGGTGTCGTAGTGCTCGGTGCCGTAGACGGTGAGCAGTTCCGGCGTCATCCAGAAACGGTTCTCCTCCAGCGTCTCGGGCCACTGGAAGGTCTGGTACGGGTTGTAGTAGTCCTCGACCGAGCGCTCGCTGAGACGCTCCAGGACCTCCATGAACCGGTCGGTGACGGGCAGCGGGGCGGTGACGCCCATGTTCTCGCTCCTTCGGAGGGGGTTACGGGCGGACTTCGTAGACCGCGTTGACCGGCGTCTCGGTGGCGCGCCGCCAGCGGGTGAAGCCGGCCTCCTCGGCGATGGCCCGGAAGGCCTTCTCGCCGGAGTGGTTGCCGAGGGCGTGCGGGCCGCGCTGGGCGACGGCGACCGGCAGGCACATCACGGCGGACAGGGCCATGAACATGCGGGCGGCGGGGGTCTGGGTGTCGACGTCCTGCGGGGAGACGTTGGACTCGACGAGCATCCAGGTGCCGTCCGCGTCGAGCGACTTGTGGACGTGCTGGGCGGCTGCCACCGGGTCGCCCATGTCGTGCAGGGCGTTGAAGAAGCACACCAGGTCGTAGCCGGAGCCGGGGTAGTCGTCGGCGGAGGCGACCTCGAAGACGACCCGGTCGGAGAGGCCGGCCTCCTCGGCGAGCTCCCGCGCGATCGAGACGGCCTCCTCGGAGTAGTCGAAGCCGTGGACGGTGGCGTTCGGGAAGGCCTTCGCGATGAGGAGGGTGGTGTGCCCGACGCCGCAGCCGACGTCGGCGACGGTGCCGCCGGCGGCGAGCTTGTCGGTGACCTGGTGGAGGGCGGGCAGCCAGTCCGGGACGAGCTTGTGCTCGTACGTGGGCTGGAAGAAGGAGCCCATGCCGGTGTCGAGGGCCGCGTCGTGCTCGGCCCAGCCGACGCCCTCGCCGGTGCGGTACGCCTCGACGAGCAGGTCCTCCGTGGCGTACAGCGCCTTGAGGGCGGTGAAGAACCCGGCGGCGTAGGTGACGGCCTTCGGGTCGGCGAGGACCTCGACGTGGTCGGCGGGGAGCGTGTACGTGAGGGAGCTGGGGTGCCGCTCGACGTACCCGGCGGAGAGCTGGGCGTGCAGCCACTCCTCGACGTACCGCTCGTTCGTGCCGGTCTGCGCGGCGAGCTGCGCGGAGGTCAGGGGGCCTTCGGAGGCGAGGGCCTTGTAGAGGCCGAGGCGCTCGCCGAGGGCGACGGTCAGACCGCGGACGGCCGCGCCCGCGTCGGTGATGACCCGCTGGTGGAAGTCGTGGGCGCTCATGCGGCCTGCTCCTCCCGGTGGCTCGGGAGATCGCACGTGAAGAGGAAGGAGCGGGGGACGCTCGGCACGGAGCGGGCCGGCACCGGGTAGGGCCAGCGGTCGAAGGCGGCGCCGTCCTCACCGGGCTGCTTGACCTCGCGCACGGCCCAGCCGCAGTCGGCGAGCAGCGCCTCGGGCTCCTCGGTGCCGAAGAGCCACGGGTTGCCGTCCTCCTCGAGCGCGCTCATGAAGGTGCGGGCCAGCGGGTTCTCCAGGGCGGACTTCGAGATGACGTCGCCGACCAGCACGGAGCCGGGCGCGGCGTGCGCGGAGAGGGTCGAGATGAGGGTGCGCACGGCCTGCTCGGGCAGGAAGAACAGCAGCCCTTCGACCACCCACAGGACCGGCTCCTCGCTCTTCCAGCCGGCCTCCTTCAGGGGGCCGGTCCAGTCCTGGGTGAGGTCGACCGGGATCGGGACCCGGGTGCGGCCGGCGGGCTGCGGCTCGTCCTTGAGCATCTCGGCCTTGGCCTCCAGGAGGGCCGGGCGGTCGAGCTCGTAGACGGTGACGCCGTCTGGCCAGGGCAGCCGGAAGAAGCGGGTGTCCATGCCGGCGGCGAGGAAGACGACCTGCCGGATGCCGCGCTCCTCCACCGCCTTCACGATGGCCCGGTCGAGGTAGGTGGTGCGGATGGCGAGGAACGGCACGATGCCGCCCCCGTCGTAGCGCGCGAGCAGTTCGAAGCCGATCTCGTCGGCGACGGTGCGCGCGTAGGGATCGGCGAACAGCCGGTCCTCGCGCTTGGTCTCCAGGGCACGCGCGGCGGCGGTCCACTGGGCGGTGCGGGATACGGCCTCCACAGGAGGTCCCCCTTCGCTTCGGTGGGTGTGCGGAGATACGGAACGGCCGTGTTCAAGGGGCCCGACGAAACGACGGTCCGTCAGGCGCTCGTGGCCGGGGCGCAGGTCCTGGCCGGTCGCCCGCAGGCGACGGGGTCCTCGGCCGCGGGCATCGACGACGGATGGCCGGCCTCGGTGTCGGCGGGGCGCCGGCGGAAGATGCTGTGCAGGATCATGCTGAACACGGCCGTCCCGTCGGGGGCCACGAGCGTGCACCGCGGCTTGACGGTGCCGGTGGCGGGCTGGAACGGCGACGGGGTCGCGCCGAGGATCTCGACGCGGGCGGTGAGGACGTCGCCCGGGCGGACGGGCCGCAGGTAGCGGACCTCGTCGATGCCGGGCGAGCCCGTACAGGCGCTGTAGGCGAGCAGTCCGTCGACGTAGCGGCGCATGAACATCGACTGCGTGTGGAACCCGCTCGCGATCAGACCGCCGAACGGGGAGTCCTTCGCGAGCTCGGGGTCCGTGTGGAAGGGCTGCGGGTCGAAGCGCCTGCCGAACTCCAGCACCTCCTCCGTCGTGACGGTGACGGTGCCCAGTTCGTGGACGTCGCCGGGCCGGAAGTCCTCGAAGTAGCGCATCGCGCGCCCCCCTTGACCTAGGAGTCAACGTTTCCTGGCATCACCCAATCTACGAATCGACCATTTATTTTGTCAACCCAAAAGAAGGGCCCGGGGGCCCTTCATCACGTGGCTTGCTGTATGTCGGACCAGAGGTCCTCGACGTCCTCGATCCCGACGGACATCCGCACGAGCCCGGGAGCGATCCCCGCGGCCGCGAGGGCGGCCTCGTCCAGCTCGCGGTGGGAGGTGGACGCCGGATGGGCCACCAGCGTCTCCACGCCGCCGAGCGAGAGCGCGAGCTTCGCGAGCCGTACGCGCTCGATGAAGGCCCGGCCCGCCTCCCGGCCCCCGGCGAGCTCGAAGGAGAGCAGCCCGCCGCCGCCCGCGAGGACCTTCCGGGCGGTGTCGTACGAGGGGTGGCCGGCGCGCCAGGGGTAGTGGACGGCCGTGACGCCGGCGCGGGCCGCCAGGAGCTCGGCGAGGGCCGCGGCGTTGGCGCAGTGCTCGCGCATCCGCAGCGGCAGCGTGGGGATCCCGCGCAGGGTGAGCCAGGCCGCGAACGGGTCGGCGCAGGCGCCGAGTTCGACCGTGCGGGGCCACACCCGGCGGCGCAGTCCGTCGTCCGCGAAGACGGCGGCGCCGCCGAGGACGTCCGAGTGCCCGGAGAGGTACTTGGTGGTGGAGTGCACGACGACGTCGGCACCGAGCTCCAGGGGGCGGCACAGCACGGGCGAGGCGAGCGAGTTGTCGACCAGGCTCGTCACCCCGAGGCCGCGGGCCGCGGCGAGGAGCCCGGGCAGGTCCGGGACCTGGCCGGTGGGGTTGGCTATCGTCTCCAGGACGAGGAGCCGGGCGGCGGGGTGGACGGCGGCGGCCTCGAACTCGGCCGGATCGTCGCCGGATATCCGTACGACCTCGATCCCGTACCGCTCGGCCAGGTCCGACAGGACCGCGTGCGTCCCCCCGTACAGACAGCGCTGGGCGACCACCCGGTCGCCGGGCCTGAGCAGGGCGAGCAGGACTCCGCTGATGGCGCCCATGCCGGAGGCGAAGGCGATGGCCCCCTCCCCCGACTCCAGGCCGGCGAGGGTCTGCTCCAGGGCCCGGACGGTCGGGTTGCCGCGGCGGCCGTAGACGTACCGGCCGTCGGGGTCGGCCATCGCCCCGGCAAGCTCGGCGGCGGAGTCGAAGGCGAAGGCGGAGGACTGGACGAGGGGCACGGAGAGCGGCCAGCTGCCGGCCTGGAAAGGTTCGTTGACGACGTGCACGGCACGGGTGTTGAGCTCCACGGGATTCCTTCCTGGGGACGGGAAAGGGGCCGCCCGACGTCCGGGCGGACATCGGGCGGCCCCTTCGGGGCGGGGATCAGGCGGAGACCTTCTCGGCCTGCGGGGCGGGGGCGGCGGCCTCGGCCGCGACCGCCTTGTCGCCCTTCATGACGAGGAGGGTGACCACACCGCCGACGGCGGCGACGATCGCGGCGCCGACGAAGGCGGAGGAGAAGCCGTCCGTCAGCTTCGGCAGGTTGCCGAGCTGGTCGGCGCCCTGCGACATGGCGACGGCGGTGAGCGCGGCGAGGCCGAGCGCGGAGCCCACGTTGTAGGTGGTGTTGACGATGCCGGAGGCGAGACCGGCCTGCTCCTGCGGGGCCCCGGACATCGCGGTCATCATCGTCGGGATGTAGGCGAGGGACATGCCGAGCGCGGCGACCAGCGAGGCCGGCAGGACGTCGACGAGGAAGGAGCCGGTGGGCGGGACGGCGGCGAGCCAGACCAGACCGGCGGCGAGGACCAGCAGACCGCCCGCGATGAGCGGCTTGGCGCCGACCTTCATCATGAGCCGGGCCGTGATGGCCGTCATGAAGATCATGAGGAGCACGGTCATCGGGAGCAGCGCGGCACCGGACTCGAAGGCGCCGAAGCCCAGGACCTGCTGGAGGTACAGGTTGAGGAAGTACCACATCGGGATCCACGCGGCGCCGAGCAGCGTCATGGCCAGGTTGGCCGAGCCCAGGCGCGGGACCCGCCAGACGCTGAGCGGCATGAGGGGCTCGCGGATGCTCTTCTGGACGACGAAGAAGAGGATCAGGAGGACGGCGGCGCCGGCCAGCTCCAGGATGGTGGCGGTGGCGCCCCAGCCGACCTCGGGGGCGCGGACGACGGCGAAGACGGCGAGCGCGAGACCGGCGGTGACGGCGACGGCGCCGAGGACGTCGACGGAGCCGCGGCGGGACTCGACGTCCGGGAGGAGCTTGGTCGCCGCGAGGGTCGCGAGGCCGATCGGGATGTAGATGATGAAGACCCACTGCCAGCTCATCCACTCGGTGAAGACGCCGCCGAGGAAGACGCCCGCGGTGCCGCCGGCGGGGGCGGCGGCACCGTAGAGCGCCATCGCCTTGCCGAGCTCCTTCGGGTCGTGCATGAAGAGCATCATGAGCAGGGTCATGGCGGAGGGCGCGATCAGCGCGCCGCCGACGCCCTGGACGGCGCGGCCGACGATCTCGACCCAGGCGGTCTGCGCGGCCGCGGCCACGACCGAACCGGCGATCATGACCGCCCAGCCGGAGACGAAGATCCTGCGGGCTCCGACGAGGTCGGAGAGGCGTCCGCCGAGGAGCAGCAGACCGCCGAAGACGATCACGTACGCGTTGAAGATCCACTGGAGCTCGCTCTGCGAGAAGCCCAGGTCCTTCTGCATCTCGGGGAGCGCGACCCCGATGATCGAGGTGTCCATGATGACCATGAACTGAGCGGCGGCGAGCACGACAAGTGCCCACCAGCGCCGGGGATTGACGGTTGACATTGCCCTGACCCTTCACTCGCTGCTGCATACCCCTAGGGGGTACCTGTGCGGAGCACCGTAGCATACCCATGGGGGGTATGTAAGAGTGAGGGGAGGGCGCGCGGGAAGCACTCGCTCCGCACCCCCGGCCGGGCAGAATGCCCCCATGACCACCGAGGAAGAGCACGCCCGGGACCTGGACCTGGATCTACTGCGGCGGTGGAACACCACCCTGCTCGCCGCCCGCGCCGGCCGCGAGGGTCCCGACCCCGCCCCGTACGGCCGGAACCTGCTGTCCCGCTGGGCCGAACCGCAGCGCCGCTACCACACGGTCGCCCACCTCCGGGCGGTCCTCGACCGCATCGACGAGCTCGCCGACCAGGGCGGGGAGGGCGGCGAGCTGGAGCTCGTACGGCTCGCCGCCTGGTTCCACGACGCCGTCTACCGCCCGGAGCGCTCGGAGAACGAGGAACGCTCGGCCGCCCTGGCCGAGAAGGCCCTCACCGAAGCCGGACTCACCCCCCACGAGGTCACCGAGGTGGCCCGCCTGGTCCGCCTCACCACCACCCACGACCCCGCCCCGGGCGACCTCAACGGCGAGACCCTCTGCGACGCGGACCTCGCGATCCTGGCCACGGACCCCGATACGTACGGGGGGTATACGGCGGCGGTCCGCGAGGAGTACTCCTTCGTCCCCGCCGACGCCTTCCGCGAAGGCCGCGCCGCCGTCCTCCGCCAACTCCTCGCCCTCCCCCGCCTCTTCCGCACCCCCTACGGCGCGGCGGCCTGGGAGGAACGGGCCCGGGAGAACCTGGAGCGGGAACTGGCGGAGCTGACGGGCTGACGGGCTGACGACCCGAGCGGGGGGCGCGGCGTCCCACATCCCGAGAAGTCCGGCGATCACGGAATGACAGGAACGAACCGCAGGTTGACGCATGTCATGCCGTCTCCGTCAGCCGAGCACACAACGTCCGCCGCGACCGCCACCCCCTCCGTACCCCCCGCCCGCATGCCCCTGGCCGTGTACGTCCTGGGGCTCTCCGTCTTCGCCCTCGGCACGAGCGAGTTCATGCTGTCCGGGCTGCTGCCACCCATCGCGCAGGACATGGGCGTCTCCATCCCCCGCGCCGGGCTGCTCATCTCCGCCTTCGCGATCGGCATGGTCGTCGGCGCGCCGCTGCTCGCCGTCGCGACGCTCCGGCTGCCCCGCAAGACGACGCTCGTCGTCCTCATCACCGTCTTCGGCCTCGGGCAGATCGCCGGCGCGCTGGCTCCGAACTACGCCGTCCTCTTCGCCTCCCGCGTCGTGAGCGCGCTCGCCTGCGCCGGGTTCTGGGCGGTCGGCGCGGCCGTCGCCATCGCGATGGTCCCGGTCGGCTCCCGCGCCAAGGCAATGGCCGTCATGATCGGCGGCCTGTCCATCGCCAACGTCCTCGGCGTCCCCGCCGGCGCGTTCCTCGGCGAGCACCTCGGCTGGCGCTCGGCGTTCTGGGCGGTCGGCGCGGCCTCCGCGATCGCGCTCGTCGGAGTCGTCACCCGCATCCCGCACCTCCCCCTCCCCGAGACCAGGCCCCGTCTCAAGCGGGAACTGGCCATCTACCGCGACCGGCAGGTCCTCCTCTCCGTCGCGGTCACCGCGCTCGCCGCGGGCGGCGTCTTCTGCGCCTTCTCCTACCTCGCCCCGCTCCTCACCGACGTCTCCGGACTCGACGAGAGCTGGGTCTCGGCCGTCCTCGGGCTCTTCGGCATCGGCGCCCTGGTCGGTACGACGATCGGCGGCCGCGTGGCCGACGCCCACCTCTTCGGGGTGATGCTCAGCGGCATCGCCGCCTCGACCGTCTTCCTGGTCGCCCTGGCCCTCTTCGCGTCCAGTCCCGTGGCCACGGTCCTGCTCGCCTTCCTCCTCGGCGTCTCCGCCTTCTACACCGCCCCGGCCCTCAACGCCCGCATGTTCAACGTCGCCGGTGCCGCCCCCACCCTCGCGGGCGCCACCACCACCGCCGCCTTCAACCTCGGCAACACCGGCGGCCCCTGGCTCGGCGGCACCGTCATCGACGCCGGCCTCGGCTACGCCTCCACGGCCTGGGCGGGCGCGGCCATGACGGCCCTGGGCCTCGCCACGGCGGCGGTCGCCCTCAGGCTCCACAAGTCCCCGTCCCGGGTGGTGACTTCGGGCACGACCCGGGAGGACCGGGAGCAGGAGCGGCAGGCCGGGGCGTCCTGCTGAGAAACCCGCCGGGAAGAAGGCGGCGGGCGGGCGATGAGTTTCCCCGTGACCGGCGGTCAGAGGTCATGAACGTCCGCACCGGACACGAGAACACACCGCACAGCAGAACGCACCGGACACCGGAAGCCGAGGAACCCCAGATGCGCACCCTGATCAGCACCGCCTTCATCTCGCTCGACGGCGTCGTGGAGGCCCCGGGCGGCGAGCCCGGCTACCGCAATTCCGGATGGACCTTCAAGGACGTGGAGTTCCTCCCCGAGGCGTTCGAGATCAAGGGCCGCGAGCAGAAGGAGGCGGCCGCGATGCTGATGGGCCGCACCAGCTACGAGGCGTTCAGCCCCGTGTGGCCCGACATGGAGGACTTCGCCGACTACAAGGCGATGCCGAAGTACGTCGTCTCCACGACCCTCACCGAGGACGACCTCGTGTCGAACTGGGGCGAGACGACGATCCTGCGCTCGCTCGACGAGGTCGCCGCCCTGAAGGAGACCGAGGGCGGGCCGATCATCGTCCACGGCAGCGCCTCCCTGAACCAGGCCCTCTCGGACGCCGGCCTGATCGACCGGTACCACCTGCTCGTCTTCCCGCTGCTGCTCGGCGCGGGCAAGCGCCTCTTCAGCGCCACCGACAAGGACGCGCAGAAGCTGAAGCTGGTCGAGCACGAGGTCTACGCGAACGGCCTGCAGAAGAACGTGTTCGACGTCGTCCACTGACGACAGGGCCTGGGCCGGCGCCCACGCCATCAGGGCCCGGGTCCGCTCGTAGGACGGCGGACAGCACGACGCCTCCCGCCGCTCCGGAGAGCGGCGGGAGGCGTCGGAATGCGTCGGGATGCTTCGCGCGGGGTCGGACCGTGCGGCTGTCCGCCTAGGAGACGGGCTGCGGAAGCCTCTCCGGCACGAAGTCGGCGCTGCGGGACGGCGCCGGGTACGCGAGGTGGGAGAGACGCGACTGCTCCTGGCGCATGTGCATGAAGGACTCCAATATGTAGCCCACCAGCAGCACGAGCACCGCGATGATCATGATGGCGGAGGCCAGGATCGCCGTCGGGAAGCGCGGCACGGTGCCGGACTCGATGAACTCGGCGATGACCGGGATGCCCATGCCGAGCGAGATCAGGGCCAGCACGCCGGCGATGACCGAGTGGAAGAGCGAGGGGCGCTGACGGCGGGCGAGGCCCAGGATCAGCTTCAGGATGCGCCAGCCGTCACGGTACGTGCGGAGCTTGCTGACGCTGCCGGCCGGCCGGTCCTTGAAGTCGACGGCCATCTCGGCGGTCGGCAGGCGCAGGCTGAGGGCGTGCACCGTCATCTCGGTCTCGGTCTCGAACTCGTGCGAGAGCGCCGGGAAGGACTTGATGTAGCGGCGGGAGAAGACCCGGTAGCCGCTGAGCATGTCGCTGACGTCGTTGCCGAAGAGCGATCGCACGGCGCCCGTGAGCATCTTGTTGCCGACGGCGTGGCCCGGCCGGTAGGCCGCGTCCGTGGTCTCGCGGCGGGCGCCGACGACCTGGTCGTAGGGGCCTTCGAAGAGCAGGTCCACCATCTCGCGGGCGCGGGAGGCGTCGTACGTGTCGTCGCCGTCGATGATCAGCAGCGCGTCGGCCTCGACGTCGGCGAAGGCGCGACGGATCACATTGCCCTTGCCCTTGCGGGGTTCGTGGCGCACGATCGCGCCGGCCTTGCGGGCCTCCTCGACGGTGTTGTCGGTGGAGGCGTTGTCGTACACGTAGATGACGGCCTCGGGGAGGGACGCGCGCAGGTCGCGGACGACCTTGCCGATCGCGGCTTCCTCGTTGTAACAGGGGACGACGCAGGCGATCAAGGGACTCATGTGAAGGTTCCTCTGGGGACGCACGCAGTGTGGCGTTTCTTTGAAGTTCGAGGGGATGTTATCTTGATTTGTAAATTTGACTCGCACAAGCTTACGTTTCCGCCATGATTCAGTGGTCGGCGTGGAGCCGACGTGCCCCCTCGTGGGCGCGGAAGATCTGGCGAGAAGTCGCCGCCTTCGGCGTGGTCGGTGCCGTCGCCTTCGTCGTGGAGACCGCGAGCTTCAATCTCCTGATCCTCGGCTCCGCCTCCGACGGTGGGACGCGCGGAGCCAACCCGGTGGTCGCCTCGGTCCTCGCGACCGTGCTGGCCATGCTGGTGAGCTGGTTCGGCAACCGCTACTGGACCTACCGGGACCGGCGCGGTCCGCTCGACCGACGGGAAGTCACCCTCTTCGTGGGGGTCAACCTCGTCGGGATGGCCGTCACCGCCCTCCCCCTCTACGTCTCCCACTCGCTCCTCGGGCTCGGATCGCCGCTGAGCGACAACGTGGCCCGACTCGTCGGGTGGGCGGCCGCCACGGTGGTGCGCTTCGTCGCCTACCGCAGCCTCGTGTTCGTCAGCCCTGGAGAGGACTCCACACACGTGCCCGGAACCACTGAGCGCCCCGGCGCGACGCTGCGGAACGCCTGGCGTCGCGACGCGCTCTGGCCCTGGACGCTGGCGGTCATCGCCGCGGTCTGCGGATACCTCGTGTCGGTCGTGTTCCACCCCGGCTACCTCAGCTCGGACAGCCTCTCCCAGCTGCGGCAGACGCTCGGCGAGACCCCGGTCGAGGACTGGCACCCGCCGGTCATGGTGGTCCTGTGGAAGGTCCTGATCCGCGCCACCGGCACCCTCGCCACCATGGCCGCCCTCCAGGCCGCCCTGCTGTGGGCGTCCCTGTGGCTGCTCGCCCGGCTCACGTGGCTGAAGACCCGCAGCCGCAACCTCTCCCTCCTCACGCTCTCCCTCGGCCTCTTCCCGTACGTCCTGAACTTCACCGGCGTGGTGTGGAAGGACGTCCAGATGGCGTACGTCCTCCTCGCCACGGTGGCGATCGCGCTCACCGCGCGCGAACTGCCGGCCGACCGGACCAGGACCCGCTGGGTGCTGCTGGTGGTGGGCGTCCTGCTCCTCGCGTACGCCATCCTCGTCCGCAAGAACGCCTTCCCGGCCGTCATCCCGGTCTTCGCCCTGCTGGTCCTCGCGCTCTGGCCCAAGCCGGGCCGCCGCCGCTGGCTCGTCTCCACCGGCGTCCTGATCGCCGTCACCGCCGGCGCCAGCGCGGGCGTGAACGCGGTCGTGGACCCGATCGCCACCCGCCAGTACGCGCAGATCCCGCTCGACGACCTCACCCACGTCCTGACGCCCGGACAGATCCGGTCCGCCGCCGACCGGGCGGGCGCCGACCCCGCCTTCCGCGACGCCCTGGCCACCACCGCCTCGGTCTGCCAGACCAAGAAGATCCCCTCGGACGCGCTCTTCCACTGCTACCCGAGGAAGACGGGACCCGCCCCGATGAGGCCGGAGAACGTCGACGTCATGGTGGACATGTGGATCGAGCAGATGCCCCGCCACTGGAAGGCCTACACCCAGTACCGGGTGAAGCTCTTCAACCGGCTCATCTTCCAGACCAACTACACCTTCCAGGACGGCACGCGGGCCAAGCCGGAGCTCCAGCCCGTCCCGCTCCGGGAGGAGCCGGCCAACGACCTGCTCAAGTCGAGCCTCCAGTACTACGTGCAGGGCTTCGTCAAGGACACCCCGATCCTCTTCAAGGGCTGGTTCTGGCTGGCCGTCGCCCTGGTGCTCACCCTGCGCCGCCGCTGGATCGGCCCGTACACCAGGGAGATCCGCCTCCTCGGCGCGAGCACGATCCTGTACCTCCTCGCCTACCTGCCGACGGCACCCGAGTCCAGCTACCGCTACGTGTACTGGCCCGCCATCGCCGGGACCATCTCCCTGATGATGATCGGCTACGCCCATGTGGTGCGGCGCCGGGCGGGGACCGCCACCGCCACCACCGGGGACGCCACCGCCGGCTCCGCCGCGGCCGTCGCCACCCCCGCCCCCGCACCCGCCCCCGGCACGCCCGACACCCCGGGCGGCCCCGTGACCCAGACCCTCCATCCGTACGAAGTGGACCAGCATTCGTGAGCACCAAGAAGCCCGGCGTCGTCAAGGCCGTCATCCCGGCGGCCGGTCTCGGCACCCGGTTCCTCCCCGCCACCAAGGCGACCCCGAAGGAAATGCTTCCGGTGGTCGACAAGCCGGCCATCCAGTACGTCGTCGAGGAGGCCGTCGCAGCCGGCCTCACCGACGTACTGATGATCACGGGCCGCAACAAGCGGGCCCTGGAGGACCACTTCGACCGCAACCACGAGCTGGAGGACGCGCTCCGCCGGAAGGGCGACCACCAGCGCCTGGCCCGCGTCGAGGAGTCCACCTCCCTCGCGGCCCTGCACTACGTCCGCCAGGGCGACCCGCGCGGGCTGGGCCACGCCGTCCTCTGCGCCAGGCCCCACGTCGGCGACGAGCCGTTCGTGGTGCTGCTGGGCGACGACCTGATCGACCCGCGCGACCCGCTCCTGACCCGGATGATCGAGGTGCACCAGCAGCACGGCGGCAGCGTCGTCGCGCTCATGGAGGTCGACCCCGACCAGGTTCACCTCTACGGCTGCGCGGCCGTGAAGCCCACCGCCGACGAGGACGTCGTGCGGATCACCGACCTGGTGGAGAAGCCCGCCCCGGGCAAAGCCCCCAGCAACCACGTGGTGATCGGCCGCTACGTCCTCACCCCCGCCGTCTTCGACGTGCTCGACACCACCGCGCCCGGCCACGGCGGCGAGATCCAGCTCACCGACGCCCTGCGCCGGCTCACCGACGACGAGACCCTCGGCGGCCCGGTCCACGGCGTGGTCTTCTCCGGCCGGCGGTACGACACCGGCGACCGCGGTGACTACCTGCGTGCCATCGTCCGCCTGGCCTGCGAGCGCGAAGACCTGGGCCCCGACTTCCGGGCCTGGCTGAAGCAGCTCGTGGCCGAGGGCATCTGAGTCACCCCTCCGCAGGCCGGCCCTTCGGCCTGCGGAGGCCCGCCTTCGTGAGGTGCCGGAGCAGCTCCTTCGAGCCGACCTCGATCGCGCCCGCCGCCACCGCGTCCGCGTACCGGTCGGAGGGGATGTCGTAGTGGTCCCGCTCGAAGGCGCGCGGCGGGGCGCCGATCGAGGCGGCGAAGGCGTGCAGCTCCTCGAAGGAGACGTCGCTGACCAGGTGCGACCACATGCGGCCGTGGCCCGGCCAGGTCGGCGGGTCGATGTAGAGGGTCACGCGAGAGCTCCCGTCACGTCAGGCCGCCCACCGGGGCCACCACCACGCCCTGCTTGCCGCAGACCCAGTGCGGGTCGGGGCCGAGCTCCGGCTCCACGTCGAGGGCGTGCGGGTCGCCCGAGGCGCAGACCGGGCAGAGCGGCCAGCGTCCGTACCGTTCGAGCAGGGCGTCCTGCACGTCCTGGGCGACGAGCCCGGCGACGTACGACACCCCCTCGGGCCACTGCTCGACCCACCAGCGACGGTGGGTCACCGCGTCCTCCACCATCGACACGACCTCGGCGGCGGCCACCTGCCGGGCCACCAGGTCGGCCAGAACCAGCGCGCGAGCGGCGTGCAGCGCCTGCTCCACGGGGTCGATGTCGTCCATGGACTCATTGTCGCCCGGCTACGGGAAAGGGCGAAGGCTTCCTCCCGATCCGGGGCCCACGGGGTCTTGTCGCCCCACCCCGCCGAAAGTATCTTTCACATGTGACCCATGATGTGAAGGAAAGTTTCACCGGCGACGCTCCCCCCGCCCCCGCCGCGCTCGCGGCCAAGGTGCGGACCCTCGCGCCGTCCATGACCCGCTCCATGCAGCGGGTCGCCGAGGCCGTCGCCGCAGACCCGGCCGGCTGCGCCGCCCTCACCGTCACCGGCCTCGCCGAGCTCACCGGCACCAGCGAGGCGACCGTCGTCCGCACCGCCCGGCTCCTCGGCTACCCCGGCTACCGCGACCTCCGCCTCGCCCTCGCGGGCCTCGCCGCCCAGCAGCAGTCCGGCCGCGCCCCGGCCGTCACCGCCGACATCGCCGTCGACGACCCCGTCGCCGACGTCGTCGCCAAGCTGGCCTACGACGAGCAGCAGACCCTCGCCGACACCGCCGCCGGACTCGACACCGTCCAGCTCGGCGCCGCCGTCGCCGCCCTCGCCGCCGCCCGCCGCATCGACATCTACGGCATCGGCGCCTCCGGCCTCGTCGCCCAGGACCTCGGCCAGAAGCTGCTCCGGATCGGCCTGATCGCACACGCCCACAGCGACCCGCACCTCGCCGTCACCAACGCCGTGCAGCTCCGCTCCGGAGACGTCGCCATCGCCATCACCCACTCCGGCTCCACCGGCGACGTCATAGAACCCCTGCGCGTGGCCTTCGACCACGGCGCCACCACGGTCGCCATCACCGGCCGCCCGGACGGCCCCGTCACCCAGTACGCCGACCACGTCCTGACCACCTCCACCGCCCGCGAGAGCGAACTGCGCCCCGCCGCCATGTCGTCGCGCACCAGCCAACTCCTGGTCGTGGACTGCCTGTTCACCTGCGTCACCCAGCGCACGTACGAGACGGCCGCCCCCGCCCTCGCCGCCTCGTACGAAGCCCTCGCCCACCGCCACTCCCCCCGCACCCGCTGACCGCAGCCCGCCCAGAACCGGCGCCGCCGTACCGAAAGAGCTCCCGTGCCCACCACGTACTCCGCACTCCGCGCCCAGCTCGCCACCCTCACCACCGAGGCCTTCCGCCCCGAACTCGCCGAGATCGACCGGCTCCCGACGCTGGACATCGCCCGCCTCATGAACGGCGAGGACCGGACCGTCCCCGAGGCCGTCGAGCGGCAGCTCCCCGCGATCGCCGCCGCCATCGACGCCACCGCCGCCCGCATGGCCCGCGGCGGCCGCCTCGTCTACATGGGCGCGGGCACCGCCGGCCGCCTCGGCGTCCTCGACGCCAGCGAGTGCCCGCCCACCTTCAACACCGACCCGTCGCAGGTCGTCGGTCTCGTCGCGGGCGGCCCCACCGCCCTGGTCAAGGCCGTCGAAGGCGCCGAGGACTCCAAGGAACTCGCGGTCGCGGACCTCACCGCGCTCGGCCTCACCGCCGACGACACCGTCGTCGGCATCTCCGCCTCCGGCCGGACCCCGTACGCCGTCGGCGCCGTCGAACACGCCCGCGCCCAGGGCGCGCTGACCATCGGCCTCGCCTGCAACGAGGACAGCGCGCTCGCCGCCGCCGCCGAGCACGGCATCGAGGTCGTCCCCGGGCCCGAGCTCCTCACCGGCTCCACCCGCCTCAAGGCCGGCACCGCCCAGAAGCTCGTCCTCAACATGATCTCGACCCTCACGATGATCCGCCTCGGCAAGACCTACGGGAACCTGATGGTCGACGTCCGCGCCTCCAACGACAAGCTCCAGGCCCGCTCCCGGCGGATCGTCGCCCTGGCCACCGGCGCGCCGGACGAGCAGATCGAGACCGCGCTCGCCGCCGCCGACGGCGAGGTGAAGAACGCCATCCTCATGATCCTCGCCGACATCGACGCCCCCACGGCCGCCGAGCGGCTGACCGCCTCCCGGGGACACCTGCGCGCGGCGCTGCACGCGCCCACCACCTGACCCGGCCCCGTCACCGGCAGAGGACGTCCTCCGCCGGCCGCACGCCCTCGGTCAGGAAGCGGGTCACGGCCCGGTCGCCGCACGCGTTCCCGTTCCCGAGGTAGACCGCGTGGCCGCCCTTGTCGACCGAGACGAGGCGCGCCCGGTCGCCGAGGGCCTCCCGCATCCTCAGCCCCATGAAGTACGGGGTCGACGGGTCGCGCAGGTTCTGGATCATGAGCACGTTCGACGGGCCCCGGTCGGTGATCCGGGTCGGCTTCTCCACCGCGCCGCCCTTCCAGAAGGCGCACGGCGTGATGTTCGCCGGCATCCCGGCCGTCAGCGGGTACCGCTCGCGGTACGCGGCGACAGCCCGACCGTACGCCGGTACGGAGGCCGGCCAGTCCACGTCGTTGCAGACCACGCCCACGCTGACGGTCGCCGCCTCGTCGGGCATCGGCCCGGCCAGCTCGGGCGGAAGGACCGGCACGCCCGCCGGGTCGAGGGCCTGGGACACCAGACGCGCGAAGGCCGGGAAGGAGGCATCGGAGTACAGCGCCTGCTGGAGCGCCTGCCGCAGCACGGTGCCGGTCAGCGGTACGCCGGGGGTCGTCGAGGCGCGCGGCGCGCGGTCGAGGCGGGCGGCGAGGTCGAGGAACAGGGGCCGTACGTCCTCGGCCCTTTCGGCGAGGCGCAGCCCTTCGCCCGCCCGGTCGGGGTGGGCGGCCCAGGTCGCGAAGTCCGGGAAGCGGTCCTCGGCGCCGCGCGCCATGGCCGCCAGCCAGCCGCGGGCGACGCGCTTCGGGTCGGGGTCGGAGCTGCTGTCGAGAACCCAGCGGTCGGTGCGCTCCGGGAACTTCTGCGCGTACACGGCGGCCACGTACGTCCCGTACGACACACTCCACGCGGACAGCTTCCGCTCGCCGAGCGCCTGCCGCAGCCGGTCGAGGTCCCGCACCTGGTTGGCCGTCGTGAGGCTGCGGAGCATCGCCCCGCCGTTGCGCTCGCACGCTTCGGCCATCCGGCGCGAGCGGGCCACGTTCTCGCCGATGCCGCCGTCGGCGGCGGGCCAGGCCCGCATGGTCACCAGGCGCCGGTCCTCCTCGGCGAAGCCGCACCGGGCCTTGGCGGAGCCGCCGATCCCGCGCGGATCGAAGGCCACCAGGTCGTACGCGCCGTCCATCTCCTTCGCCAGAGCGGCCCCCTTCTGCCCGAGCCGCTGCACACCGGAGCTGCCCGGGCCGCCCGGGATCACCATGAGCGTCCCGCGCCGCGCCTCGGGCCGGGTGCTGGGCAGCCGGGCCACGGCGAGACCGATCTGCTCGCCGTCGGGGTCGGCGTAGTCGAGGGGTACGGAGAGCGTGGCGCACCGCTGCCCCGGCAGCGGCTTCACGGCGGCGTCGCAGTCGCCCCAGTCCAGCCCGGCGGGGGCGGCAGCGGCGGGGGCGGCGCCCCCGGCGGCGAGTCCGACGCCGGCGACGGCGGCGACGGAGAGGGCGAGCATCAGGGCCTTGCGTCCACGATTCGTTGTCATGCGCACAGCCTCGCGGACGGCGCCGTCGGCCCCCATCCGGCGGGCTGGCGGGTCGGGGGTGGGGCCAACCCCCGTACGGCCGGAGCCGGTTGACTCAGGGCATGAGCGTGCACGATCCGGAGGAGGGGCACCGGCCGCGCCGACGGACGCGGACGAGCCGGTCCTCCTCGGCCGCGTCCGCCGGAACGCCGCCGCCTAGACTCCGCCCCATGACGACCGCGCCGAAGTCCCTCGCCTCCGACCTCGCCCCCACCGGAGTCCTGCGGGCCTCGATCAACCTCGGCAATCCCGTCCTCGCCCAGGGCACGCCCGAGGCGCCGGGCGGGATCACCGTGGACCTGGCACGGGAGATCGGGGCGCGGCTCGGCCTCCCCGTCGAGCTGCTCTGCTTCGACGCGGCGCGGAAGTCCTTCGAGGCGATGGCGGACGGCCGGGCCGACCTCTGCTTCCTCGCCGTGGACCCGGCCCGGGAGGCGGAGGTCGCGTTCACCGCCCCGTACGTCGTCATCGAGGGGGTGTACGCCGTGCCGCGCGACTCGGCGCTCACCACCGTGGCCGAGGTGGACGCGCCGGGCGTGCGGATCGGGGTCAAGAAGGGCTCCGCGTACGACCTGTTCCTGTCGCGGTCGCTGGACCGCGCCACGGTCGTACGGGGTGAGGAGGGCGTCGACGTGTTCCGGTCCGAGGGCCTGGAGGCGGGCGCGGGCATCCGCCAGCCGATGACCGCGTACGCCGCCGCGCACCCGGAGGTCCGGCTGATCGAGGGCCGGTTCATGGAGATCCGGCAGGCCGTGGGGACGACGGTCGGGCGCCGCCCCGAGACGGTCGCCTTCCTCCGCGACACGGTCGAGGAGTTGAAGGCGAACGGTTTCGTCGCGGAGTCGCTGCGCCGCTCGGGCCAGGAGGCGGGCCTGCTGGCCCCGCCGGCCTGACGGACGGGGGGACGCCCGAGGGCCCGGCCGCGACTGCGCGACCGGGCCCTCGGGGTCGAACGGGGGCAGTGGAGCCCCCACAGGTCAGTAGAGCCCCTTGAAGACGCTCCACCCGCTGCCGACGGCCACCCGGGTCCCGTAGAGGCCCGTCCCCGTACCGCTGTAGCGCCACAGCTTCCCGGCGGTGTCGCGGGCCAGCAGGTCGGCGCGGCCGTCACCCGACAGATCGCCGACGCCCACGAGCGAGGAGTAGCCGCCCCAGCCGCCGCCGACCTTCACGCGCGCGCCGACGCCGCCGGTCGCGGTGCCGTAGTACCGCCAGAGAACACCGGAGGCGTCCACGCCCAGCAGGTCGCCGCGTCCGTCGCCGTTGAGGTCGCCGGCTCCGACGAGCTTCTTGTACAGCTTCCAGTTGGTGCCGATCCGGACCCGGGTCTTGAGCCGGTGGTCGGCGGTGCCGCCGTAGAAGTACACGTCACCGGTGGACGCCTGGCGGGCGATCAGGTCGGCGTACCCGTCGCCGTTCACGTCGCCGGAGGACGTGATCACGTCGTACTGTCCCCAGCCCGAGCCGACCGCCGTGTACGGCGAGGAGGCCGAGACGACCTTCCCGCACCCGGGCCGGTACGCCCGCAGCTGGTCGCCCACGCGCGCGTAGACGTCGGAGCACCGGTCGCCGTCGAGGTCTCCCGTCGGCACGAACACCGAGGTTGTCGCGAACTTGGTCCCCGTACCGGCGATCCGCGCGGACAGCGCGCCCGTCCCGGTCCCCCGGTACATCGACACGAGCCCGGCCGTGTCCATCACCAGCAGGTCCCCGAAACCGTCGTCCCCGGCGAGGTCCCGCCAGACGGCTGCGCCACCGGTGACGGAGAGGGCGCCGGAGACGGACAGTTCCGCGTCGACGCCGTCGGCGGGCGTCGCCCTGAGCGTCCACGTGTAGGCCCCCTTCGGAGGCAGCTTCCCCGCCGCGTCCTTGCCGTCCCACGTGGGAGCGACCAGGCCACGGGCCTCGCCGCCCGTCAGGGTGCGGACGACCTTGCCGGTGCCCTTGTGCCTGAGCTCGAGGGACCAGGAGGCGGCGGGCTTGGACAGCCACCAGCGGGGCTTCCAGGTGCCCGTCGCGACGTTCACGGACGCGGCCGCGTCGGCGTCGATGACGGCGGCCCGGGAGGCCGGGACCCCGGAGGGGACGATCCGCACGCGGCGGTCGTCACCGGTGTAGGCGACGTGCCCGCCGAAGCGGTCGACGGTCCAGCCGGCGCGGCGGACGGTGTTCTTGCCGAGGGCGGCGGGGGTGGCGACGACGCGGTGCGGCGCGTCGGCGGGGTTTCCGCTCGTCGGGAGGCCGTTGTGGACGTCGTAGAGCGTGAGGCCGTCGGCGTCCGAGCGGGAGACGAAGTAACCGTCGCCGAGGAGGACGTCGTCCTTGCCGAGGCGCAGGATGCGCCCGCTGGCCTGGTCGTACAGGCCCGCGCCCTTGAAGTCGTCGCCCCAGGAGTTCGTGCACTTCCAGTACACCAGGCGGCCCACGGCCTGGAGCTGGCCGGGGACGCAGCCCGCGTCGAAGGACCGCACGGTGGTGGTCGCCGCCGGGAGGGTCTTGGAGACCACGGTGGTCGACACGCTGCCGCTGCCGTCCGGGCGACCGAGAGCGCTCCACAGCGTGTTGCCCCAGACGGCCGAGGCGACCGGGGTGCGCTTCTGGAGCACGGCGCCGGAGTCGGTGCCGCGGAACTCGACGACGGCCTGGCTGCCGTCCCAGCCCTGGTCCACGACGCCGAACCGACCGGAGAGGTCGACGAGCCGCGGGCTGCCGAGACCGGTCGAAAGCCTGGGGCCCCACGCGGCGGAACCGTTCCGGTAGAGCATGGTCACGTCCTGCTCGGTGCCCGCCTTGCGGCCGTGGTGGCCGTCACCGCTCGCGAACATGCTGACGCAGTAGCCGCCGTCGGAGGAGTTTCCGCAGTCGTCGTCCCTGCCGCCCGTGAGGCCGTCGACCGTCGAGCGCAGCTCCTCGGGCCGCCCGGAGGTCTTCAGCCAGGTGCTCCGGTAGCCGCCGATGTAGGTGGAGGGGCTGTAGAGGTGGGAGTCGTCGGCCGTGGTGAGGATGCCGCTGCCGAGGGAGATCCCGGCGGGCTTGGCCTCCATGTCCGTGATGCCCGCGACGCGCTTGCGCGTGACGGTGCCGTCGGGGGCCTTGGAGAAGAGGTAGTAGCCCCAGTCGAGCGCGCCCTGGTCCGTGCGCTTCTCGGCGCCCGCGACGAGGATCGAGCCGTCGGGCGTGCGGTTGAGGGCGGTGGAGGAGACGTCGAGCAGGGGCGTGTCGGAGCCGTACTGCCAGAGGGCGTTGCCCCGGTACTCGTTGTTTCCGGGGTTGGGCGGGGTCACGGTGACCAGGTGGTCGCCGAGCTTGCGTACGACGTCGCCGTACGCGATGTCCCGGACGTCGAGGCGGGTCGGGGACGCGTTGAGGTCGTCGCGGTCGTACACCTCGGCGATGCCGTACTCGGAGCCCAGCTGGAGGACGGTGTCCTTGTCGAAGGAGACGCTCTCGCTCTGGTTGGGGAGCGTCTTGACCTTCCCGGTCGCGAGGTCGACGACCCACCAGCCCTGGCTCATCGTGGCGTCGACCCACTTGGTGCCATGGACGGCGATCGACCGTGCGTCGCCCTCGCCGACGGAGAGGTTCCAGTCCTCGGGCAGGTCCTCCACCCGCTGGGCCTGCACGCCGCCGTCGGTCGGGCGCAGGAGGTTCAGGCCGGTGACGGCGCCCTCGGTGCCGGTGCGGGTGATGACGGTGTTTCCGTACGTCGCGACGTACGTCTGCCCGTCGGGGATCGGGACCGTGACCGTCTCCCCGTAGCCGGCCCGCTGCTGGAGCGTCACGTGCGGGGTCGGGCTCTCCGAGTAGATGGCCACGGTGTCGGAGCCGTGTCCGAAGCCGGCCGGGTACTCGGCGAATCGGAAGTCGTCGACGTCGTACGCCAGCGGCTTCGGCAGGCGGTGCTCGAGGACGGTCGCCGCGCCGGTCGCGTAGTCGATCCAGCGGAGCCGGTCGTCGCCCTCCTGCGCGGTGAGGAAGCCGGTCTCGCCGGCGTTCAGGACGATGGTGGCGCGGGGTACGAAGCGCGCGCCCGGACTGACGACGACGGCCTCGCCGGCCGTCGCGCCGGGAGTGTCGGCCACCGCCCCCACGGTGGTGCCGACCCCCGCCGTCACCGCGAGGGTGACGGTGAGGGCGATGCGGCCGAGCGCACGGCGGCGCCGACGTCGATCCGACGGGTTGATCACGTGGAAGTCCCTCCCCAGGGAATACGGCGCGGGGGAGGGGCCTGTGGTCCCGCCTCTCGTCCCCCGCGAGCAGCCAGACACTAGCAGAGGCCGGAGCACCCGCAGAATATTTTTCGAACCCGTTCAACTCCCCCTCCGGCGCCCGACCGGAAAACCCTCCCGGCGATGACCGAGAACGGCCCTTTCCCGGCCCTGGAGGCCCCCGCCCGACCACCGGCGACCCCCTCCCCTCCCCCACCCCCGGCATCCGCCCACGAGGCCACCCAGGCCCCGCCTGCCGGGTCTCCACACCACCTCCGACCTGGGCTTTTACCCCAACTCCCCGTATTCTTGGGGGACTCGGAGGGGAGATCCACATGAGCCAGACCGACCGCACCATCCGCACCGTCGACGACGTCCTCACCCTGCTCGACGGCCTGTTCTCGCCCGGCGCCGACCGCTGGACGGAGGGCGGGGCCGAGTGGTGGGACGGTTTCTACGCGGACCGGGACAAGCCCGTGCCGTTCTTCGTCGCCAAGCCCGACGAGAACCTCGTGGCGTACGTCGAGCAGGGCCTGCTCCCGGCCGGCGGCCGGGTGCTCGACCTCGGCTGCGGGCCCGGCCGGAACGCCCTCCACCTCGCCTCGGGCGGCTTCGACGTGACCGCGGTCGACCTCTCGCCCACCGCGATCGCCTGGGCGGAGGAACGGGCCGCCGAGACGGGCGCCGAGAACGTCCGGTTCCTGTGCGGCGACGCCTTCACCGCGCCCCTCGACGGGCCGTACGACCTCGTCTACGACTCCGGCTGCTTCCACCACCTGCCCCCGCACCGCCGCGTCACCTACCTCGCCCTCCTCGACCGCGTCCTCGCCCCCGGCGGCCACTTCGCGCTCACCGCGTTCGCGGCCGGCGAGGGCGGCATGGGCTCCGAGCTCCCGGACGCCGAGTTCTACCGGAAGGGCCGCCTGGAGGGCGGACTCGCCTACACCGACACCTCGCTCCGCGCGATCTTCGCCCACCTCACGGAGATCGAGCTGCGCCGCATGCACGCGCAGACCGCCGACTCCCCGGTCTTCGGCGAGTCCTTCCTCTGGACGGCCCTCTTCCGGCGCTGACCCCGCCGGGGGCTCACCGCATCCCCTCCAGGTGCTCCGCCAGCCGGTCGTACTGCTCCCTCACCCCCGCCTCCATGCCCGCCGCCAGCGCCTGGTCCCGGATCTCGTTCGAGGGCCAGAAGGAGGTGCTGGTCAGGGCCGTGCCGCCGTCGGGGGTCGCGTCGAAGGTGAGGGTCACGCGGACGTGCCCGGCGTCCGGCATCTGCTCGAAGACCTCCGTGTAGTCGAGCCGCTCCGCCGGGACGACGTCCTCGTACGTGCCGGAGAAGACGATCTCCTGACCGCCCGGCCCGGTCTGGCCCCAGCGCCAGGCGCCGCCCACCCGCAGGTCGATGTCGACGACGGACGTGGTCAGCCCGGCTCCCCCGTACCACTCCCGTACGTGCTCGGGCCGGGTCCAGGCCTCCCAGACGCGGGCCGGCGGGGCGTCGAACGTGCGGGTGACGACCAGTTCGCGATCGGCCGGCGTCGTGAGGAGGGTGACCATGGTTCCGATCCCTTCCCGGGGGAGTCCCGCCCCTTCCAGCATCCGCCGAACGCCCGAGGGCGGCACCCCCACCAGGGGGTGCCGCCCTCGTTCGCGTTCAGCGATGGACTGCCGATCCGTCAGGATCAGAAGTCCATGTCACCGCCCGGCATGCCGCCGCCGGCCGGCGCGGCGGCCTTCTCCGGCTTGTCGGCGATGACGGCCTCGGTGGTGAGGAACAGCGCGGCGATCGACGCGGCGTTCTGCAGCGCGGAGCGCGTGACCTTGGCCGGGTCGATGATGCCCTCGGCGATGAGGTCGACGTACTCGTTGGTCGCGGCGTTCAGGCCGTGGCCGACGGGCAGGTTGCGGACCTTCTCCGCCACGACGCCGCCCTCGAGGCCGGCGTTGACGGCGATCTGCTTCAGCGGGGCCTCGAGGGCCAGCTTCACGATGTTCGCACCCGTGGCCTCGTCGCCCGACAGGTCGGCCTCGAGCTTCTCGAAGACGTTCGACGCCTGGAGCAGGGCCACGCCACCGCCGGCGACGATGCCCTCCTCGACGGCCGCCTTCGCGTTGCGAACGGCGTCCTCGATGCGGTGCTTGCGCTCCTTGAGCTCGACCTCGGTCGCGGCACCGGCCTTGATGACGGCCACGCCGCCGGCCAGCTTCGCAAGGCGCTCCTGGAGCTTCTCGCGGTCGTAGTCCGAGTCGGAGTTCTCGATCTCGGCGCGGATCTGGTTCACGCGACCGGCGACCTGGTCGCTGTCACCGGCACCGTCGACGATGGTGGTCTCGTCCTTGGTGATGACGACCTTGCGGGCGCGGCCCAGCAGGTCCAGGCCGGCGTTCTCGAGCTTGAGGCCGACCTCCTCGGAGATGACCGTGCCGCCCGTGAGGATGGCGATGTCGTTCAGCATCGCCTTGCGGCGGTCGCCGAAGCCCGGGGCCTTGACGGCGACGGACTTGAAGGTGCCGCGGATCTTGTTGACGACCAGGGTCGACAGGGCCTCGCCCTCGACGTCCTCGGCGATGATCAGCAGCGGCTTGCCCGACTGCATGACCTTCTCCAGGAGCGGGAGCAGGTCCTTCACGGAGGAGATCTTGGAGTTGACGATCAGGAGGTAGGGGTCGTCGAGCGACGCCTCCATGCGCTCCATGTCGGTGGCGAAGTACGCCGAGATGTAGCCCTTGTCGAAGCGCATGCCCTCGGTGAGCTCCAGCTCCAGACCGAAGGTCTGGGACTCCTCGACGGTGATGACGCCTTCCTTGCCGACCTTGTCCATCGCCTCGGCGATGAGCTCGCCGATCTGGGTGTCGGCGGCGGAGATGGAGGCCGTGGAAGCGATCTGCTCCTTGGTCTCGACATCCTTCGCCTGCTCGAGCAGGGCGCCGGAGACGGCCTCGACGGCCTTCTCGATGCCGCGCTTGAGGGCCATCGGGTTGGCACCGGCGGCGACGTTGCGGAGGCCCTCGCGGACGAGCGCCTGGGCGAGGACGGTGGCGGTGGTCGTACCGTCGCCGGCGACGTCGTCCGTCTTCTTGGCGACTTCCTTGACCAGCTCGGCGCCGATCTTCTCGTACGGGTCCTCGAGCTCGATCTCCTTGGCGATGGAGACACCATCGTTGGTGATCGTGGGGGCACCCCACTTCTTCTCGAGGACGACGTTGCGGCCCTTGGGGCCGAGGGTGACCTTGACGGCGTCAGCGAGCTGGTTCATGCCGCGCTCGAGACCGCGCCGGGCCTCCTCGTCGAACGCGATGATCTTGGCCATGTGAAGTGGTCCTCCCGGACATGGGGTGGATAACGCTCCAGGACCGCGCCGACGCCCGCGACGGACGGCCTCCGCGACTCCGCGTGGTTCCTTGCCCCACCCGGCCGGCGGCCTCGTCTGCCCGATCCTCGTAGCACTCTCACCTTCCGAGTGCTAACGCCAATGATTAGCACTCGCCCTATGAGAGTGCAAGCGACTCTCGAGTTTCGGGAGGTGGATCAGGGGGTGGATCCAGAGGTGGACCGAGGGAGGGCCGGGAACGCGCGAGGGGTCCGCATCCCCTCAGGGATGCGGACCCCTCGACGGCGTTGCGTCGGTGGCCGATCGCGCCGCGCTCAGACGGCGAGCTTGACCATGTCCGCCTGCGGACCCTTCTGGCCCTGCGAGATCTCGAACTCGACCCGCTGGCCCTCTTCGAGGCTGCGGTAGCCATCCATCTGGATCGCGCTGTAGTGGACGAAAACATCCGCACCACCGTCTACCGCGATGAAGCCGTAGCCCTTCTCCGCGTTGAACCACTTGACGGTGCCCTGAGCCATGCCTAACTCCCCTATTACTGGCCCTTGCGCGGGACCCGCACTTCGCGGACCCGGGTCAGACCTCTGCGCCGGAACGCGTCGACCGCGGCTGAATGTATCTGCCCAACTGCCCTCTGCAACAGGCCATTCGACCGAGAATTCTGGGCATGGCGGAAAGGGGAATTGGGGAGAATCCCCTGGATCACGGGGCAAGTCGGGCCCGGCAAAGCGTGCAGAAGGTACACAACGCGCACGCACTTTGGCTGCTTCTTGTCGCGCGGAGACGCATTCTCATATGCGTCTGGCATGAGCAGCGGAGGGGACTTCCCCAACTCTACCGCGCTCAACCATGCAGAATTGCCCCTTCCGCTTATCGCGCGGAAGGGGCAATTCGTACTGACTGGTAAGGCTCAGCAGCCTCCGGCGACGGCCGGGATGATCGAGACGCCCGCGCCGGCCGGGGTGGCCGTCTCCAGGCCCTGCTCGAAGCGCACGTCGTCGTCGTTCACGTAGACGTTGACGAAGCGGCGCAGCTTGCCCTGGTCGTCCAGGACGCGGGCGGCGATGCCCGTGTGGTTCTTCTCCAGGTCGGCGATGACCTCGGCGAGGGTCGCGCCCTCGGCCTGGACCTCGGCCTGGCCGCCCGTGTAGGTGCGGAGGATGGTGGGGATGCGGACGTTCACGGCCATGTGTTCGTAACCTTTCAGAGCGCCAGGCCGGCGTCGCGGAACGCGTCCAGGCTCGGGCGGATGGTGGCGGTCGCCTGAGAGGTGTCGGCCACCGCGTCCAGGGTCTTGAGTCCGTCGCCGGTGTTGAGGACGACGGTGGTGAGGTCCGGGTCGATCAGACCCGCCTCGACGAGCTTCTTCGTCACGCCGACGGTCACGCCGCCCGCGGTCTCCGCGAAGATGCCCTCGGTCTGCGCGAGGAGCTTGATCGCGTCCACGACCTGCTCGTCGTTCACGTCCTCCACGGCGCCGCCGGTCCGGCGGGCGATGTCGAGGACGTAGGGGCCGTCGGCCGGGTTGCCGATGGCGAGCGACTTGGCGATGGTGTTCGGCTTCTGCGGCCGGACGACGTCGTGGCCGGCCTTGAAGGCGGCGGAGACCGGGGAGCAGCCCTCGGCCTGGGCGCCGAAGATCTTGTACGGCTTGTCCTCGACGAGGCCCAGCTTGATGAGCTCCTGCAGACCCTTGTCGATCTTCGTGAGCTGGGAGCCGGAGGCGATCGGGATGACGAGCTGGTCGGGGATGACCCAGCCGAGCTGCTCGCAGATCTCGTACGCGAGCGTCTTGGAGCCCTCGCCGTAGTACGGGCGGAGGTTGACGTTCACGAAGCCCCAGCCCTCGCCGAGCGGGTCGCCGATGAGCTCCGAGCAGAAGCGGTTGACGTCGTCGTAGTTGCCCTCGATGGCGACGAGGTCACCGCCGTAGACACCGGCCATGACGACCTTGCCCTGCTCCAGGTCGTGCGGGATGAACACGCAGGAGCGGAAGCCGGCGCGGGCGGCGGCGGCGCCGACGGCGCCGGCCAGGTTGCCGGTGGAGGAGCAGGAGAGGGTGGTGAAGCCGAAGGCGCGGGCGGCTTCGAGGGCCTGGGCGACGACCCGGTCCTTGAAGGAGTGGGTCGGGTTGCCGGAGTCGTCCTTGACGAAGAGCTTGCCGGGGGCGACGCCGATCTCGCGGGCGAGGTTGTCGGCCTGGACGAGCTTGGTCCAGCCGGGGTTCAGGTTCGGCTTCTCGGCGACGTCGGCGGGGACGGGCAGCAGCGGGGCGTAGCGCCAGATGTTGGCGGGGCCGGCCTCGATCTGCTTGCGCAGCGCCTCGGGGTCGCCGGTGGGAAGCTCGTACGCGACTTCGAGCGGTCCGAAACAGAGTTCGCAGGCGAAGATCGGGCCGAGCGGGAAGACCTCACCGCATTCGCGACAGGAGAGTCCGGACGCGGGACCGAGGTCGACGGTGGCGGGGGTAGCGGTCTGTACAGCCATGGAGGCGAGGCCCTTTCTCCTCATCTTTCCCATTGACGAATTTTTCGCCATGAGACGGATTTGGCACCTTCCCTAGCCGGGGACCTCGCGCAAACAAGCTGCGTCCGTCAGGACACCACTAGGGGTGGTGGCCGGGAGACGGGTGGGCGAGACAAACCGACTGGAGGGTTGCCGGGGCTTCAACGGGCCGTTTCCCTCTGCCCCTCTGGATGAGCGGTATTCGATTGTGAAGCGCGGTGGACTTTCGTTCCTGCGCTCCGACGCGGGCGGCACCCCGACGTGCATCGGGCATCCGCGTTGTTCAAGACTGTAACCGAAGGCCCGGAGGCGTGGACCGGCCGTCCGAACCGCGAGATGGAGATCAGGTGCTGGAAGAGGTGGAGCGCTGGCTGGACCGGCGGTCCTGGTCCGTGGCGGACAGGCCGCTGGAGCGGATCCTCGCCGCCAAGCGGAACACGAAGGTCAGCGTCGTCCTGCCGGCGCTGAACGAGGAGGCGACGGTCGGGGACATCGTCGCCGTGATCCGCCGCGAGCTGATGACGGAGGCGGTGCCGCTCGTCGACGAGCTGGTGGTGATCGACTCGGGTTCCACGGACCGCACGGCGGAGGTGGCCGCGGCCGCCGGCGCGCGGGTGGTCGCGCGGGACTCGATACTCCCCCGGATACCGGCCGTGCCCGGCAAGGGCGAGGTCCTGTGGCGGTCGCTGATGGTGACGAGCGGGGACGTCGTGTGCTTCGTCGACGCGGACCTGCGGGACTTCTCGGCGGACTTCGTGACGGGGATCGTGGGCCCGCTCCTCACCGACCCGGACGTCGACTTCGTGAAGGCGATGTACGACCGCCCCTTCGGCACCGAACTCGACGGGCTCGCCTCCGGCAGGACTCCGGGCCAGGGCGGCAGGGTGACGGAGCTGGTGGCCCGCCCGCTGCTCAACCTCCACTGGCCGCGGCTGGCCGGCTTCGTGCAGCCCCTCGGCGGCGAGTACGCGGCACGCCGCTCGCTCCTTGAGCGCCTCCCGTTCCCCGTCGGTTACGGAGTGGAGCTGGGCCTGCTCGTGGACGCCCTGCACACGGTGGGCCTGGACGCGCTCGCACAGGTGGACGTGGGGGTGCGCAAGCACCGGCACCAGGACGGGCAGGCGCTGGGCCGGATGGCGGCGGCGATCTACCGGACGGCGCAGCTGCGGCTCTCGCGGGGGCATCTGGTGCGGCCGTGGCTGACGCAGTTCGAGCGGGGCGAGAAGGGCTTCGAGCCGCGGACGTACGCGGTGGACACGGAGGAGCGCCCGCCGATGGCCGAGATCACGGAGTACGCGCAGCGGCGCGTGGCGTGACGCGGCGCCCGCCGCGGCGACTGAGCGTGGCCGGATCAGCCTGTCTCGTATACGTACGTTTGAGCGTTTACGGGACGGGCTAGGTTCGCCACATGGCTACTGTGCTCGTCGCATCCAACCGGGGCCCCGTCTCGTACGTGCTCGGCGAGGGCGGCTCGCTCGACGCCCGAAGGGGCGGCGGCGGCCTGGTCTCGGGTCTGAGCGCCATCGGCTCCCAGGACAGTCTCTGGGTGTGCGCGGCGCTCGGCGAGGGCGACCGGGAGGCGGTCCGGCGGGGCATCGCCGAACCGGGCGTCCGCATGCTGGACATCGATCCGTCCGTGTACGCCGACGCGTACAACGGCATCGCGAACTCGGTGCTGTGGTTCCTCCACCACCACCTGTACGACATCCCGCGCGAGCCGGTCTTCGACGCGGAGTTCCGCCGCCGCTGGGAGTCGTACCGCGCCTACAACCGCGCCTTCGCCGAGGCGCTGGCGGCGGAGGCCGCGGAGGGCGCGGCGGTCCTGGTCCAGGACTACCACCTGGCCCTCGTCCCCGGTCAGCTCCGCGCGCTCCGCCCGGACCTCCGCATCGCCCACTTCACCCACACGCCGTGGGCCTCGCCCCCGTACCTGCGGATGCTCCCGACCGACATCCGCGAGGAACTCCTCCGGGGCATGCTCGGCGCGGACCGGCTGGGCTTCCACACCCGGGCCTGGGCGTCGGCGTTCGAGGAGTGCGCGGGCGACCTCGGGCGCACGCGGGTCGCGGCGTACCCCCTGGGCGTCGACGGCGAGGAGCTGCGGGCGCTGGCGCACCGCCCGGAGGTGGACGAGCGCCTGGCGGGGCTCCGCGCGGAGATCGGCGGCCGCAAGAGCATCGTCAGGGTCGACCGCACGGAGCCGTCGAAGAACATCCTGCGCGGCCTGCTGGCCTACCGGGAGCTCCTGACCACCCACCCGGAATGGCGGGACCGGGTGGTCCACCTGGCCTCGGCGTACCCGTCCCGCCAGGACCTGGACTCCTACCGCACGTACACGACGGCGGTGAGGGATCTGGCGGAGGAGATCAACGCCGAGTTCGGCACGGCGGACTGGCAGCCGGTCCTGGTCTCGGTGAAGGACGACTTCACCCGCTCCCTGGCCGCCTACCGCCTGGCGGACGTGGCCCTGGTGAACCCGGTGCGCGACGGCATGAACCTGGTCGCGAAGGAGATACCGGTCGTCTCGGAGGCGGGCTGCGCCCTCGTCCTGTCCCGGGAGGCGGGCGCCTACGAGGAACTCCACGAGGACGCGCTCACGGTGAACCCCTTCGACGTGACGGAGACCGCCGAGGCCCTGCACGCGGCCCTCACGATGCCCCCGCCCGAACGCACGGACCGCACGAAACGCCTGGCGTCCACGGCCACGTCCCAGCCCCCGCAGCGCTGGTTCCTGAACCAGCTGGAGGCGCTGCGGAGCTAGGTTCCGCCTCTTCGACCGACCGGCCCGTCGAAGGGGCAGGCCCTAGGCGGCGTGGGGCGCCTGGTGCTCCATCCGTTCCTGCATGTGTCCGAAGAACTCCTCCGGTCGCGTCACGCCGGCCGTCACCCGGACGAACTCGTCCTGTGCCGAGCGGCTCCGGGACACGGCGAAGAGCAGTTCCTGCATCTCGGGGGGCGGTGGTTCCAGGACCGCGAACTCGGCCGTGAACTCGTACATGCTCATGACCTCGGAGTCCCTCGCCTCCTGGCAGGCCCCCATGGCTTCGTCGAAGGGCCGACGGCCGCCGAGCGCGTCGTCGAGTGCTCGGGCGCACCGCTCCGCGTCCCGGAAGGCGTCCTGGATGCCCTGGGCGGTGATGGGATCTTTCAGGTATCCGGCGTCGCCCACGAGGATCCAGCCGGGGCCGTAGGGTTTGCGGAGGTAGTTCGGGATGGCCGTGCCGACGAACCGCTCGGCCCGGGTGGCCTTCGAGACCCGTTCGGCGAAGGCCGGCTCGCGGGCCAGCGCGGCGTGGTAGCTGCCCTCGACGTCGCCGCGGTTGGCCTCGAAGTCGCGCATGGGCCAGGCGCAGATGACCATCGTCAGGTCGTCGTTGGTGGGCCATGCGGCGAAGGCGCGGCCCTCGCGGTCGAACGCCTCGAAGGTCCCGTTCATGGGCAGTCCTGCCCAGTAGGTGTAGTAGTAGGCGTTGATCTTGGGCTTCTCCGCGTACGCCGTGGCGCCTGTCGCCTTCGCGACGGACGAGTGGAGTCCGTCGGCGCCGACGACGATCCGGGCGTGGTCGGTGACGGTCCTGCCGTCCTTGCCGTGCCCCTTGGTTCCGGTGACCGTGCCGCCGTCGAACAGGATCTCCTCGACGGTGAAGCCCTGTCGGACCTCGACGCCCGACTCTGTGGCGGCGTCGACGAGGATCTCGTCCAGGACCGTGCGGCGTGGGGCGTAGGAGGCTTCGAAGCCCTCACCGGCAGGGGACCCGGTGATGACGTAGGGGCCGAGGTCGTAGGCATAGGTGTCGATGGGGGGACAGCCGGTCCCGACCACCCGGTCCAGCAGCCCCCAGCGCTCGAGCGCGGCCAGACCGGGCGGGTGGATCAGATGGGTGGAGATCGTGTCGCTCGGGAACGTCGCCCGGTCGACGAGGAGGACCCGGTGACCGAGGCGGGCCAGAAGCATGGCGGTCGGCGCACCCGCACACCGTGCGCCGACGACGATCACGTCGTGGTCATGGGTTTCGGCGCCGGACGCGCCGGCCGTGCTGGTCATGGACCTCACCTGCCGATCGAGCACACCGCCCGGTGGAATCGGCTCCGGGCAGAGGGCGTCTGCCGTCTGCCGCGGTGCGTCCCTTCCACGCTAGACCAGGCCGGCTCGGCGTTCTCACCGAGCCGCGGGGCGACCGTCCCGGCCCGCCTCCAGGGCCGTGTCGCCCCGGTGGGCCGAGGCCGTCGTGCGGGCCGTCGTGGACCGAGGCCGTCGTGCGGGCCGTCGTGGACCGAGGCCGTCGTGCGGGCTGTCGTGGGCCGAGGTCACGGCATGGCCCATCAGCGGCTCAGGCGGTCGTTCGTTCCTCCCGCCGCTCCCTGCCCCACGCCGCCAGCGGCTCCAGGGCTTCGTTGAGGCGGATGCCGGAGGGGGTGAGGGCGTATTCGACGCGGGGCGGGACCTCGTCGTGGGAGACGCGGTCGACGATGCCGTCCGTCTCCAGCTCGCGCAGGTGGGAGGCGAGGACCTTCTCCGTGATGCCCGGAATCAGGCGGCGCAGTTCGCCGAAGCGGCGGTGGGGCTGCTCGTGGAGGGCCCAGAGGATGAGCACCTTCCACTTGCCGCCGATCACCTCCATCGCGGTGTCGATGCCGCAGATGTGCCCGTCGGGCGCACCCGGCCGGTTCAGTGTCGCCATCAGCCCCACCCCTCTGACCTGTTCGCTCACCTCAGGGTAACCACCCACTTCCAAGTGGGTACTTGAGCAGGTCGGAGGCGCTGGAGCAGCCTTTCGGGCATGACGCAGAACAGTGCTGACAAGTCCCCCGTCTCCCTCCTCGGCCTCGGCTCCATGGGTACCGCCCTCGCCCGCGCCTGGCTCGCCGCCGGGCATCCGCTCACCGTCTGGAACCGCACCCCGGGCCGCGCCGAGGCGCTCGCCGCCGAGGGGGCGAAGGCCGCCGAGAGTGCGGCCGGGGCCGTCGCGGCGAGCGGGCTCGTCGTGGTCTGCCTCCTCGACGACGACTCGGTGGGCGCGGTCCTCGCCGACGCGGACCTGGCCGGCAAGGACCTCGTCAACCTGACCACCACGACCCCTGCCCAGGCCCGGGCCCGGGCCGCGTGGGCCGAGGAGCGGGGCGCCCGGTACCTGGACGGCGGCATCATGGCCGTCCCGCCGATGGTGGGCGTCCCGGAGGCCGGCGGGTACGTCTTCTACAGCGGTTCGCGGGAGTCGTTCGAGTTCCGTCGGGCCGCCCTCTCCGTCCCCGTCGGCGCGAAGTACGTCGGGGAGGACGCCGGGTTCGCCGCCCTGTACGACGTGGCTCTGCTCAGCGCCATGTACGGGATGTTCGCGGGGGCCGCGCACGCCTTCGCGCTGGTCCGGAGGGAGGACGTCGATCCCGTGGCGTTCGCCCCGCTGCTCGCCGACTGGCTCGCCGCCATGGCCCGGAGCGTCCATGGGACCGCGGCCCAGCTGCGGTCCGGCGACTACACCGAGGGGGTGGCGTCCCCTCTCGCCATGCAGGTGGCCGGGACCCCGACCTTCCTGGCCACGGCCGAACAGCAGGGGGTGAGCACCGAATTGCTCCTGCCGTACTTCGAGCTGATGCGCCGCCGGCTGGAGACGGGCAGCGGTGAGGAGGGCCTCACCGGCGTGGTGGACCTGCTGCTCCGGTAACCGGTGACCCGTGACTGGTAATCGGTACGACCGACCCCTCCTCCTGAGGGGTCCTCCCGTGTCAGACTCACGGCGATCGTTCCCCCAGGCGATCCGTTTTTCCCCATGAGACGCATGAGGCAAGCGGAAGGATCGCAAAACACGTGAAGAAGATTGTCGTGGGCATGACCATCGGGTCGGCGCTCACCGCACTCCTCGCCGCGGGGCTCACCCCCGCCGCCGCGCAGGAAGCCCGGGACGCCGCACCGGCGGGCGCGAACGCGCACCGGCCCGACAACCGCCCCGGGCCCCTCACGAAGCAGCGCACCCAGCTGCGCGAGCAGGCGATCGACCTGATCGCCAAGGGCAAGGCCAAGGCGAACGCCAAGGGCGTCGTCGAGGTCGCGCCCGGCAAGTTCACCGAGACCGAGACCACCACCGCCACCCGCCAGGAGAAGATCTTCACGATCCTCTCCGAGTTCGGCGACCAGGGCTCCGGCAAGCTCGGCACCGTCCCCGGCCCGCTGCACAACCGGATACCGCAGCCCGACCGGACCACGGACAACTCCAACGCCTGGACCGCCGACTTCTCGAAGGCCTACTACGAGAACCACTTCAACGGCTCCGGCGAGTCCATGAAGACCTTCTACGAGAAGCTGTCCAGCGGCCGCTACTCGGTCTCCAACACCGTCGAGGACTGGGTCAAGGTCCCCGGCAACGCCTCCACCTACGGCGACAACTCCGTCGAGGACACCGGCGGCTCCTGGGCCTTCATCCAGGACACCGGCGACGCCTGGTGGAACGCCCAGCTCGCCGCCGGCAAAACCCCGGCCGAGATCGACGCGTACCTCGCCCAGTTCGACGTCTGGGACCGCAACGACTGGGACCACGACGGCAACTTCGACGAGGCCGACGGCTACATCGACCACTTCCAGGCCGTGCACGCCGGCATGGGCGAGGACGCGGGCGGCGGCGCACAGGGCGAGGACGCCATCTGGTCCCACCGCTGGTACGTGAACGGCGACGACTACGGCCTGACCGGACCCGATGTGTCCGGTACGCAGAACAAGGCCGGCGGCGCCCGCATCGGCCAGTCCAGGTACTGGCTCGGCGACTACACCACCGAGGGCGAGAACGGCGGACTCGGCGTCTTCTGCCACGAGTTCGGCCACGACCTCGGCCTGCCGGACTACTACGACACCGACGGCGGCGAGAACTCCACCGCCTTCTGGACCCTGATGAGCTCCGGCTCCTGGCTCGGCCACGGCGCCGCCGCCAACGAGGGCATCGGCACCCACCCCGGCCTCATGGGTGCCGAGGAGAAGCTCTTCCTCGGCTGGCTGGACCACGCCGACGCGCCGCTCGGCGCCACCGGCACGTACACGCTGAACCCGGCCGCGCTCCAAGTCACCGGCAAGGAGCAGGCCGTCCGCATCGCGCTCCCGGACAAGACGAGCAGCACCACCTACGCCACGCCCACCTCGGGCACGCACGCCTGGTGGACCGGCTCCGCCGACGGCCTCAACCAGTCCCTCACCCGCTCCGTCCCGGCCGCCCCGCGCGTGACCGTCAAGGCGAGCGCCTGGTACGAGATCGAGGCCGACTTCGACTACCTCTTCGCCGAGTACTCCCTCGACGGCGGGGCGACCTGGGCCCGCGCGGGCGCGTCCGTCTCCGGCTCCTCGGCCGGCAAGTGGACGACGCTGCGCTACTCGTACGACTCCGCCGGCAAGCCGTCCCTCTTCCGCTTCCGCTACCAGAGCGACGGCGGCGTGCACTTCGCCGGCGCGTTCCTGGACGACGTCACGCTGACCTCCGGCGGGACGACCCTGGCGTCGGACGACGTCGAGCAGGGCGTGGGCGGCTGGACCGCACAGGGCCGCTGGAAGATCTCGACCGGCACCGAGACGGCCACCGCCCCGCGGTACTACCTCGTGGAGAACCGCGAGTACGTCGGCTCCGACGCACTCCTCGCCGAGGGCCCGTACCAGTTCAGCAAGGGCGTCACCGCCCCGGACTGGGTCGAGTGGTTCAAGTTCCAGAACGGCATGCTGGTCTGGTACGTCGACCGCTCCTTCGACGACAACAACGTCAGCAACCACCCCGGCGGCGGCTCGGCGATGGCCGTCGACGCCCGCCCGGCCCCCTTCCGGTACGCCGACGGGACCGCGCCCAGCAACCGGCGTCAGCCCTTCGACGCGACCTTCGGCCTGGAGGCCACGGACGCCACCTGCCTCCACAAGGAGGTCCTGACCGGCAAGGGACCGAACCAGACCGTCCAGACGCTGGCGGCCTGCGCCCCCTCCGCCCCGGGCATCCCGGTCTTCGACGACACCGACCCGAACGCGTACTACGACACGACGGCCCCGCAGGCCAGCGTGAAGGTCGCCGGTCACGGCGTGCGCGTCACGGTCACCGGTGACGCCGGCGACGACCTGACGATCAGCGTCGCCAACCCGGCCGCGCACTGATCCGTACAACCCGAGGAGGGGCGGTACGGGCGGGCTTCAGGCCTCCCGTACCGCCCCTCCTCACATCTGCCGTCACCGAACCTCCCACCGTACGACCGGAGTTGCGGACAGTTCCCCTAGGCTGCCTCTCGGGGGAACGCGATCACGACGGAGGGGGAGGCGCCGTGCAGGCGGAGTGGACGGGGTCCGTGCGCCCCGGGGACCGGATCGGCCCGTACACCGTGCTCACCGAACTGGCCAGTGGCGGCATGGGACGGGTGTACGTGGCCCGCTCCCCCGGCGGCCGTACCGTCGCGGTCAAGACCCTGCTCGTCCCCTCCGACGCGGGCACCGTCGCCCCCGCGGACCGGCGCCGCTTCGCCCGCGAGGCGGCCCTGGCCCAGCGCGTCCGCGGCGCGTACACCGCCGGGGTCGTGGCCGCCGACGCCGAAGCCCCCGTCCCCTGGATGGCCACCGAGTACATCCCGGCACCCTCCCTGAGCAACCTGGTCGCCGCCCTCGGGCCGCTGCCCGCCGACGCCCTGCCCTGGATCGCCGCCGGGACGGCCGAGGCCCTGGTCAGCATCCACGCCGCCGGCCTGGTCCACCGCGATGTGAAGCCGTCCAACATCCTGCTGCCCGAGGACGGGCCCCGGGTGATCGACTTCGGCATCTCGCAGGCCGCCGACCTGACCCGCACCGGCAGCGCGCTCGGCACCATCCCGTTCGCCGCTCCCGAACAGGCCCGCGGCGAACCCACCACCCCCGCCTCCGACGTCTTCTCGCTCGGCGCCACCCTCTTCCACCTGGTCACCGGCCGCAGCCCGTACCGCGGCATGGGCCACGGCACGGCGATGGAGCAGCTGGTGCGCGCGGCCGAGGCCGACCTCGACCTGACCGGCCTGCCCGACGGGGCGGCCGAGCTCGTCCTCCCCTGCCTCGCCCCCGACCCCGCCGCCCGCCCCACCCCGGAGGCCCTCCTGGCCCTGGTCGGACGGGCCTCCTCCCGGCTCGCGACGACCTCCACGCCGTCGGGAACGGTGTGCATCACGCGCCCCCGTCCCGGCCGACGACGGCGTCGCCCCGGT
>NZ_JBEXSZ010000069.1:0-41868 GCF_040613865.1 Streptomyces sp. NPDC006197
CCTGCGCCGGCTGCGGATCTGGACCCCGCTGGTCCTGCTCCTCCTGATCGTCTTTGCGATCGTGCAGATGGTCCGCCCGCTGCCCGCGCCCGCGCGGGCCCGTTCGCTCTTCTCCCGAAGAGTGCGGCCCCGGCGTCCTTCCGGCCCGGCCAGGGAACCGCGCCCGCGTGCATCCACCGCCCGAGGCACGGGGGAACCGCGGACACAGGAGTGCGAAAATCCAGTACACCGACGCGGCGCGCTCGCGATCGGCGGCCGAACAGGGAGGGCGCGATGACCGTCTCCGTCGTTCTGTACACCTCTGACCTACGGGTCCACGACCATCCACCCCTCAGGGCCGCGGTCGAAGGGGCACGGGAAGTGGTTCCGCTGTTCGTCCGTGACCCGGCCGTGGACCGCGCGGGGTTCGCGGCCCCCAATCGGCTGGCCTTCCTCGCCGACTGCCTCGCGGATCTGGACCGGGGACTGCGGGACCGCGGCGGTCGCCTCGTGGTGCGAGAGGGCGACACGGTGTCCGAGGTACGGGCCCTGGTGCGGCAGACGGACGCCGACGAGGTGCACATGGCCGCCGGCGTGACGGCGTTCGCCAGGGCGCGGGAGGCGCGGCTGCGCGAGGCACTGGAGGAAGACGGCCGTCGGCTGTACGTGCACGACGGCGTCGTCACCGTCGTTCCACCCGGCGACGTCCTTCCCCACGGAAAGGACCACTTCGCCGTGTTCACGCCCTACTACAAGCGCTGGACCGCCGAGCCGCCGCGGACACCGCTGCCCGCCCCCGGAGCGCTGCGCGTCCCCTCGGGGGTGCGGTCCGAGCGCGTTCCGCGGCGTTCCGCGGTCACCGGTGTGTCGCCGGCCCTCGCCGTGGGAGGGGAGAGCGAGGGGCGCAAGCTGCTCGGTTCCTGGCTGGCGGATCAGGCCGACACGTACGGGGAGCGCCACGACGACCTGGCGGGTGACGTCACGTCCCGCCTCTCGCCCCATCTCCACTTCGGGGCGGTCTCCGCGACCGAGGCGGTGCACAGGGCGAGGAGGCGGGGCGGCGCGGGGGCCGACGCCTTCGTGCGACAGATGTGCTGGCGCGACTTCCACCACCAGGTCCTGGCCGCGCGCCCCGAGGCGGCAGGCACGGACTACCGACCGCGTCAGGATCGTTGGAGACGGGGTGCCGACGCCGAAGAAGACCTCGCCGCCTGGCGGGAGGGACGCACCGGCTACCCCGTCGTCGACGCCGCCATGCGGCAACTCGCCCACGAGGGATGGATGCACAACCGCGGCCGGCTGATCACCGCCTCCTTCCTGGTGAAGACGCTCTACATCGACTGGAGGGAGGGGGCGCGCCACTTCCTCGACCTGCTGGTGGACGGTGACGTCGCGAACAACCAGCTCAACTGGCAGTGGGTGGCGGGCACGGGCACGGACACCAGGCCGCAGCGCGTCCTCAACCCGGTGCGGCAGGCCAGACGGTACGACCCCGACGGCAGCTACGTCCGCCGCTGGGTTCCTGAGCTCGCCGCCCTCGACGGACCGGCCGTCCACGAACCCTGGCGGCTCACCGGGGCCGACCGGGCGTCCTTCGACTACCCGGACCCGCTGGTCGATCTCTCCGAGGCCCTGGCGCGCTTCCGGCAGGCCCGGGGCACGGCCTGATCCGGCCCCCTCGCCCCGCACCAGGCGCGCGACACCCTGCCGGCCCGACTCACCGGCATCACCCGCCGGAAGACCGCCGACGCGCTGACCGCCCGTACCCGCCGCACCGAGCTCGCGGCGACCCTCGGCGCCGCCCTGGAGCACGAGACCCGGACGGCCGAGCAGCCCGATCGGGTCCTCGACCGGATGGTCGCCACCGAAGAACCGGCCAGGCTGCCCCGCGTCCAGCGCGACGTCCTGGAACCCGCCTACTTCGCCGATCTGACCCGGACACAGATCGCCGACCGCACCGGCATCCCCCTGGGCACGGTCAAGAACCACGCGCGGCGCGGCTCCCAGCGCATGCGCCACAGCCTCGCGCTCGCCACTCCCCGCACCCCGAAGGCCGTGGCCGCCACGCGCCGGACCGGGGAGCGACTCGCGGTGGATCTCGCCTGGGACCAGAGGGCGACGGCAGCCGGCCCGGACCGCCGCACCGCCGCGTCCAGGGCCTCCGGAAGGCACACCTCGTCGGCGAACCGGGGACAGGGCGGGCCCCGCATCCGCGTGCCCCCAAGGCGACGAAGAAGGGGCGCAGGGCGTGTACGTCACGGCCGTCGGTGAAACGGATCAGCGCATGGACACTCCCACCCCGTCCGAGGGCACCCGCTGCCTGGTCACCGGCGCGAGCGGCTACATCGGGGGCCGCCTCGTGCCGGAGCTGCTCGACAGCGGCCGTCGCGTGCGCTGTCTCGCCCGGCACCCGGACAAGCTCCGCGACTTCCCCTGGACCGACCGCGCGGAGACCGCGCGCGGGGACGTCACCGACGCCGCGAGCCTCCGCGAGGCCCTCGCCGGCGTCGACGTCGCCTACTACCTCGTCCACTCCATGAGCTCGACGGCGGACTTCGAGGACACCGACCGGCTCGCCGCCCGTACCTTCGCCGCCGAGGCCCGCTCCGCCGGGGTGCGCCGTATCGTCTACCTGGGCGGTCTGGTCCCGCGCGGAGTGCCGGAGGACGAGCTCTCGCCCCACCTGCGCTCCCGTACCGAGGTGGGCCGCATCCTCCTCGACTCGGGCGTCCCCACCACCGTCCTGCGGGCCGCCGTCGTCATCGGCTCCGGATCGGCCTCCTTCGAGATGCTCCGGTACCTGACCGAACGGCTGCCGGTCATGGTCACGCCCAGCTGGGTCGACAGCCGGGTCCAGCCCATCGCGGTCCGCGACGTGCTGCGGTACCTGGTGGGAAGCGCCGACATGCCCCCGGACGTCAACCGGACCTTCGACATCGGCGGCCCCGACGTGCTCACGTACCGGGAGATGATGGAGCGGTACGCGAAGGTCGCCGGGCTCCGCAAGCGCCTGATCGTCTCCGTACCGGTCCTCACGCCCCGGCTGTCCAGCCAGTGGATCGGTCTCGTCACACCCGTCCCCGCCTCCCTGGCCCGGCCCCTCACCGAATCGCTTCGGCACGAGGTGGTCCGCACCGAGGACGACATCACGCGGTACGTCCCGGACGGCCCCGGAGCACCCGTCCCCTTCGAGGAGTCCCTCCGGCTGGCCCTCCGCCGCGTGCGCGAGGCCCGGGTCACCACCCGCTGGTCCTCCGCCTCGCCGCCCGGGGCGCCGAGCGACCCGCTGCCGACCGACCCGGACTGGGCGGGCGGCAGCCTCTACACGGACGAACGGTCGCGCACCGTCGACTCGAGCCCGGAGTCGCTGTGGCGGGTCATCGAGGGGGTGGGCGGGGAGAACGGCTGGTACTCCTTCCCGCTCGCCTGGGCCGTCCGGGGGTGGGCGGACCGGCTCGTCGGGGGAGTGGGGCTGCGCCGGGGACGCCGGGACGCGGCGCGTCTCCGGGTCGGTGACGCGCTGGACTTCTGGCGCGTCGAGGAGATCGACCGCGGACGCCTGCTGCGCCTCCGGGCGGAGATGCGCCTGCCGGGTCTCGCGTGGCTGGAGATGGCCGTCGACCGGGACGAGCGGGGCCGGACGTCGTACCGGCAGAGGGCGCTCTTCCACCCCCGGGGCCTCGCGGGGCAGACGTACTGGTGGAGCGTGGCCCCGTTCCACGCCGTGGTCTTCGGCGGCATGGCCAGGAACATCGCCCGGACCGCCGAGGCGGAGGGCAAGCGACGGGACACACCGTGAACGACGGCTGATCGCCGGCCCCGGACGAACGCGGCCCCGCACATCCGGACACCCCCTCTTTCCCCCGGGCGGCGAAGACGGCCGGGTCCTGGTCGATGGAGACGGGGCGGTGAGGATTCGGCCCGGCCATCACCGAGAGCAGCAGGGCCACGTCGCTCACGGTGCGGGCGACCGGGCCCCGACGGCGGCGGGGTCAGGCAGGGTGACCGACGCGGTCGTGGACAGGTACGGCCTCGGGGGCGAGCCCCAGGACGCGGTCGAGGTAGGGGTTGGCGAAGACCCCGGTCGGGTCGAGGGCGTCGCGCAGGGCGACGAAGTCGTCGAAGCGTTCGTAGCGGGGGCGGAGGGCATCGGCGTCGAGCGTGTGCATCTTGCCCCAGTGCGGGCGGCCGCCATAGGAGCCGAGGATGTCCTCGCACGCCTCGAAGTAACGGCGGTACGGCATCCGGTGGTACTGGTGGAAGGCGATGTAGCAGCTCTCCCGCCCCTGCGCGGTGGACAGCCAGATGTCGTCGGCGGCCGAGAACCGCACCTCCAGCGGAAAGGACACCCGCTCCCCGGCGGTGTCGATCCACCGCTTGATCTCCCGGAGCGCGTCGACGGCGTGCTCGCGGGGGACGGCGAACTCGCCCTCCTGGAAGCGGACGTCGCGCGGCGAGGCGAAGACCCTGGGGGACAGGTCCGTCCACTCGCGCGCGGACATCGCCCGCGCCGCGAACCGGGCGATCGGCGGCACCAGGGCCGGGACCGCCGTGCCGAGCCGGCACAGGCCCTCGAAGCCGAGGCCGCTGACCGTCTCGTCGACACGGCGGGTCAGGGCGCCGATCGGCCTCAGCGGCGTGTCCGCCGGCAGCCGGCGAAAACGCCGGGTCAGCGCGGTCTCGCTGTGCGGGAACCAGAAGAACTCGAAGTGGTCGTTGTCCTCCGTGAGTTCGTCGACGCGGTCCAGGACCTCGGCGACCGGCATCGCGGTGTCCCGGGCGTGCAGGGCGAACTGGTCGACGCACTGGAGCGTGACCTCGGTGACCACGCCGAGCGCCCCGATGCCGACCCGAGCGGCCCGGAACAGCTCGGGCCGCTCGTCGGCGGAGCAGCGGACGACCGAGCCGTCGGCCAGGACCAGTTGCAGCGCCCTGACCTGGGTGGCGATGCCGCCGAAGCGCAGCCCCGAACCGTGCGTCCCGGTCGAGACGGCACCGGAGACGGTCTGCCGGTCGATGTCGCCCATGATCTCCAGGGCCAGTCCGTGGGAGGCGAGCAGTGGACCGAGCCGCCACAGCGGCATCCCGGCCCCCACCGTGACCAGCCCGCTCTCCCTGTCCACGGAGCTCAGACCGGCCAGGCGGTCCAGCCGCAACTGGACGCCGGGCGCCACGGCGGCGCCGCTGAACGAGTGCCCGGAGCCGACCGCCTTGACCCTCAGCCCGTCCCGTACCGCTTCCGTGACGGAGGCGGCCACCTCCTCCGTACGCGTCGGACGCAGGATTCGAACGGGGTGGGCCCGCTCGCTGCCGGACCAGTTGCGCCACACCTCGGTCATGCGGGAAGTCCTCTCGACGGGATCGGCGATCGACGATCGGCGGGATCGGCGGGATCGATGGGTCGACGGGGGAAGCAGGGCCGACGGTGCTCGCCGGCACGCTCGATGGCATACGACCGGGGTCGCGGTCCCCGGAAGCCTGAACTGGGCCGGTCGTCCAAGTCAAGGCTTCAGGACACTTGACCTGGACGGCCGACCAAGACAAGGTGGGCGCCACCCGAGCCGGCCCCGGCCTCGGCCCCGGCCCCGGCATCGGCCCCGGCCTTGGCCCCGGTCCCGGTCCCGGTCCCGAGAAAGGCACGCACCCTATGGGACGTCCCACCCCCGCCACGGAAACCACGCA
Organism: Streptomyces sp. NPDC006197; assembly: GCF_040613865.1. Taxonomy (NCBI): domain Bacteria; kingdom Bacillati; phylum Actinomycetota; class Actinomycetes; order Kitasatosporales; family Streptomycetaceae; genus Streptomyces; species Streptomyces sp. NPDC006197. The sequence goes on from NZ_JBEXSZ010000069.1 coordinate 5,662, forward strand.
CCTCGCGAACCGGAGCGCGCACCCGGCGCCGCGGCCCGCGAGCTCCACCGAACTGCAACGCGCCACCGCCGGCCTCCAGCCGCCGTTCGCCGTCGTCGACCTCGGGGCCCTGCGCGCCAACGCCGCCCAGATGGTGCGCAGGGCCGGCGGCAAACCGATCCGCCTGGCCAGCAAGTCACTGCGCTGCCGTCGCCTGATCGGTGACGTCCTGCACCTGCCCGGCTTCTCCGGCGTCCTGGCCTTCACCCTTCCCGAGGCCGTGTGGCTCGCGGCGGACCACGAGGACGTCCTGGTCGGCTACCCGACGACGGACGCCCCCGCCCTGCGGCGCCTGGCGGGCGACCGGCGGATCGCGGAGCGCGTCACCCTGATGGTCGACTCCGTGGAGCACCTGGACTTCATCGGCTCGGCCGTCGGCCCGGACGGTCCGCCCCTGCGCGTCTGTCTCGACCTCGACGCCTCCCTCCGCCTGGCCGACGGACGGGTCCACCTCGGGATGCGCCGCTCGCCCCTGCACTCGCCCGAGCAGACCCGTGACCTCGCCCTCGCCGTGCTCGCCCGGCCGCGGTTCCGGCTCGTCGGCGTCATGGCGTACGAGGGGCAGATCGCCGGCGTCGGCGACGACCAGCCCGGCCCCGCCCTGGCCCGCGCGGCCGTCCGGCTCATGCAGCGCGTCTCCACGCGCGAACTGCGCGAGCGCCGCGCCGCCGCCGTCGGGGCCGTACGGGCCCTGGCGCCCCTGGAGTTCGTCAACGGCGGTGGAACGGGCAGCCTGGAGACCACCTCCGCCGAACCGGCCGTGACCGAACTCGGGGCCGGCTCCGGTCTGTACGCCCCCGGGCTCTTCGACCACTACCGTCGCTTCCGCCCGTCGCCTGCCGCCCACTTCGTGCTGCCCGTCGTCCGCAGGCCCGGGACCCGTCACGTGACCGTCCTCGGCGGCGGCTGGGCCGCTTCCGGGCCCGCGGGTGCGGACCGGCTGCCCCGACCGGTCCGGCCGGCCGGGCTGCGACTGCTGCCCCGCGAAGGCGCGGGCGAGGTCCAGACCCCTCTCACCGGCCAAGTGGCCGATGCCCTGCGCCTGGGCGACCGCGTGTGGTTCCGGCACGCCAAAGCGGGTGAACTGTGCGAGCGGGTGAACGAGCTGCACCTGGTCGAGGGGGATCGGATCGTCGACGTCGTCCCCACCTACCGAGGCGAGGGCCACGCCTTCCTGTGACCGCCGGTCACCCGCGTACGTCGACCAGACCCACTGCCCAGACCCACTGCCCAGAGCCGTCCCAGGGAGTCCGCATGGCCCGCCACTCGGCCGACGAGCGCCGCGAACGACTCGTCGAGGCCGCGATCCGCGTGATGATCCGTGACGGCGTCGGCAAGGCCACCACCCGGGCCGTCGTCGCCGAGGCGGGCTTCCCCCTCGGGGCGTTCCACTACTGCTTCCGCTCCAAGCAGGAGCTGCTGCACAGCGTGATCGAACGGATCATGCTCCGGTCACTCGCCTTCCCCCTCGTGCCGGCCGCCGCCGAAGCCTCCCCGCACGACCTCATCCGCGCCACCCTGCACGGTTACTGGGACCGCGTACGCGAACGCCCCGACGAGCACCAGCTCACCTACGAGCTCACCCAGTACGCCCTGCGGGAGCCGGGCCTGGCGGACGTGGCCCGCCGCCAGTACCAGCACTACCTGCAGGTCAACATCGACTACCTCCAGTCCGTCGCCCGCCTCGCCGGCATTCGCTGGACCACGGAGATCCCCGTCCTCGCCCGCCACGGCCTCGGCCTCCTCGACGGCCTCACCCTCCACTGGCTGATCGACCGTGACGACGCCCAGGCGCTCGCCGCCCTCGACCTGTACGCCGCGCACCTGGCGACGCTTGCCGTCCCCCGCGCCGACGAGGTTTCGGAGCCCTAGGGCCTGTCCGGCGGATCAGGGTCGGACAGGCCCTGGCGGTCGGCGCGGGCCGCCCGCGGATCACGCACCCGTGCCCTTCTGATCGGGCGGGGTGCCACCTCCTTCGCCACCGCCTCGTTCACCCTTGTCGGTGCCGTGGGCGCGCCCCGAGGACTTCTCCGCGCCTCCCGGCTTCTGCCGCGCCTTGAGGGCCGCGGCCTCCTCCGGCGTGGCCGCCCCCTTGCCGCTACGCCGCTGTGCGGGTTGCTGGGACTTGCTCATCGCGTCCTCCTGAACCACTGAGAGAACTCTGCTCACCCGTGCGTCTGACCTGGTTGGGCGCCCTTAACCCTTTGCCGGTGCCTGATCATGGGTCCCACCCGCGAGGAAGGGGCGGCCTCCCTCGCCGGTCGTGCCGTTCAGTGACGACCGGCGGCGATGAGGGATCCGTAGCAGCGGCCCGGGACGGGGTGGTGGAGGACACCGGCGACGGCGGGCGAGGCGAATTCGCGATGGTCCACGACGTTCGGTCGCCGGCCTGCCCCGGTCGGTCGGGCCGGCCCCTGCGTCGGAACTTGTGCGAATGCCGGGGGATCCTGCACAGGAGCATCACACAGGCTGCGCACAGTCTTTCGAAAGCTTGGTTAGCGTTGCAGACCGCTCGAATCCGTTTGCAAACGTGACCGGGTCGCAGGCCTGCCGGGTCGGCGGCAGGCATGTCGACCCCGAAAGACGGAGATGGACTACTGCTCTTCGTGCCGCCGACATCTCAACGGCGCCCTGGTGTGCCCTGGTTGCGGCGCCTACGCCCCGGACATCGCTCCGGTGGCCACCGGCGGTCGCATCGTCCCCGCCCCGGTGGCCACGGCGGCGACGGGAGAGGCGACCGCGTCGGCCACCCTTTCCTCGGGCACATGGGATGACGGTCGGCTTCTCGACGAGATCCCCGTGGAGGCCGTCGTGGAAGGAACCCCGGGGAGCGGCTCACCGGCGGAGCTCATGGGCGCGTCGAGGTCGGCGGAGGGGCGGGCGGCACGGCGCCGCCAGCGCGCCCGCTGGAGGAAGAACCAGCGCCGGGCCGTGGTGGCGACCGCCGTCGCGCTCGTCGGCGGTGGCCTGGCCATGAGCGGGATGGACCGGCAGTCCGGCGACCGGGCCCAGGCGGCCACGGCGCCGCAGGACCCGGGAGCGGGCGCCGTCGCGGACCAGGTGGAGCAGGTGGAGCAGGGCACGCCTCCTCCTTCTGTACGGCCTGATGCCCAGCGCGCCTCGGTCGCCCCGTCCACGCCGCCGGTCGAGTCGTCCGTACCCGACCAGCCGCGTCGGCAGTACGAGAGGACCTCCCTGCGCACGACGCCGCCGATCTCCAAGGCGCGTGTCGCCGCCCCTCTTCACGGGACGGAGCCCTCGGCCCCGGAGCCGCAGAGCACCTCACCGGCTTCCCCGGCCCCGACCTCGCCTCCCGCCCGTACGAGTACGACCGAAACGACGGACACGCCGACACAGACCCCTGCCACCACGGATGCCACCGGCTCCCCGGGCCAGGAACCGGCCACTCGGCCGAACACGACGCCGGCCTCGACCTCTCCGTCGGAGATATGCGTGCTCGTGGTGTGCCTGCCCGTCTCCGCGCCCTGACCCCACGGGGCGACGTCACCTGCGCGCGAACCGTCGGTCACTCCGTGCGCGGGAACGCGAGACCGGCGCCGGCGGGAAGTCGGGGCCGGCGGGATCGTCAGGTCGGGTGAGTGTCGACCGGTTCGTGGCGGGTCGCCGGGCCGTGAAGGGCTCGGCCGCCGATCATGGGCGCGATGGCCTCTCCGCCCGGCCGCTCCTCACCCCCGAGCGAAAGAAGAACCGACATGGCACTCCCGCGAACCGAGCTCCAGGCCGCACCGGTCGACCCCACGGCGCCCAAGGCCCGCATCTACGCGATGCTGGACACGGACGGAGACGGAGTCGCCTCCAGGCACGACTACTTCGTCCGCATCGATCGGGCCCAGCAGGCGACCGGACGCGGCGATGACGACCCCCTGGTCGTCGCCGCCCGCGCCACGGGCGAACGGGCCTGGGCCGCGATGGACGCCAACGGCGACGGCGTGATGACCTACGAGGAGTACATCGCCTGGGTGGACGCCGAGAAGTTCGACAACATCTGCCAGTACGCCCTGGGCGCACTGTTCGACCTCGCCGACGCCGACCAGGACGGCGCCCTGGACCGCGCTCAGTTCACGATGCTGCGCCAGGCGCTGGGCAATCGGGCCGACAACGCCGACGCGGCTTTCGACGCGCTGGACAGCGACGGAGACGGACTCGTCAGCCGCGCCGAGTACCTGGCGTCGATCCGCGCGTACGTCACAGGTGAGGACTCCCCCATGGGCGCCGCCCTGTACTGAGCCCTGTACCGAGCGGTGTGCCCGAGGCACCCGAACGGGACGGGACGGTGCGAGAGCAGCTCCGTCCGACCTGAAGGAACCGGCGGAGACCCTGGCGGCGGCTCGATCGTCAACGTCGCCTCGATCGCGGGGCTGCACGGGGTCGCGGACCGGGCCGCGTACAACACCGGCAAGCACGGTCTGATCGGCCTGACCCGGACCCTGGCCGCGGAGTGGGGCGGGCGCGGGGTTCGCGTCAACGCCGTGTGCCCCGGCTGGGTCAAGACCGAGATGGACGCCGAGGACCAGGCCTCCGGCGGTTACCCCGACGCCGACATCGTCGAGCGGGTGCCCATGGCGCGGTTCGCCGCGCCCGGGGACATCGCCCAGGCCGTCGCCTTCCTCGCCGACCCCGCCCGCAGCGGTTTCGTCAACGGCGTCGCGATGCCGGTGGACGGGGGCTGGACCGCGGACGCGAGCTGGAACTCGCTCCGCCTGCGGAAGCGGTGAGACGAGTACGGAACGCGGGCGATCCCACGCACCCCGGAGCGCTCCGGGCCGGGCATATGTGATCATGACCGGATGGACGCTCGTTTCCTCGGCATCGCCGAACTGACCCAAGTCCCGTCCGTGGCGGTCGTGGTGGACGTCATGCGTGCTTTCACGGTGGCTGCGTGGGCCTTCGCCCAGGGGGCGGAAAAGATCGTTCTCGCCGAGTCGCCGGACGAAGCCCTGGCGCTCAAGGCTCGCCACCCGGATTGGGTCGCGCTCAAGGACGGTGCGCCGGCGCCCGGGTTCGACGCCGTCAACTCGCCCGGCCTGCTGCGGTCCGTCGACCTCGGCGGACGGACCGTCGTGCAGAAGACCACGGCGGGGACGGTCGGCGCCCTCGCGGTCAAGGACGCGTCGCTGGTGCTGTGCGCGAGCTTCGTGGTGGCGGAGGCGACGGCTCGGTTCCTGCGGACACACGGGTGCGACAGCGTCACGTTCGTGGTCACGGGCGAGGACGGGCAGGCCGACGAAGACCTGGCATGCGCTCAGTACATCGCCCGCAGGGCCACCGGGGACGGGACGGACGCGGCTGAGTTCCTCCGCCGCGCGGGCCGGTCGCGTGCCGCCGCCGAGCTGACGCAGGGCGTGCGTCGAGGAGCCCACCCCGACGACGTCGCCCTCTGCCTCGAACTCGACCGGTTCCCCTTCGCCATGACGGCGGCCCAGGAGGACTCGCTCATGGTCCTGCGCCCATGCGCCGTGCTTTCGCCGACCGACGGGGCTTCGAGCGGAAGGGGATGACCGGACAGCTGCCCAAGTGCGCGGACGGGGCCCGGCCTCCCGCGCTCTGGAGACGGCCGCCCGGTGGTTTCCGGCCGGGGGCCGTCTGCACGTCCTGTACGTCCGCGGCGAGCCCGTCCGGCCCCGAGGAACCCGTAAGGGCCGAGCGGAGGGTGCCTGCCCGATCGCGGACGGTGAGCAAAATGTCGCATGCGGTGCTCCCGGGTCCGGGATCTTCATCCCGGAGCGCCGCATGAATCGGCTCACGTCGGTGACACGCCCACCGTGAACGGACATACACGTGAGCCCGGCCCCGGGACCGTCGTCGTGGTCACGGGCGCGTCGAGCGGCATCGGACGGGCGGTGGCGGCCGCGTTCGCCGCGCGCGGCGCCCGGCTCGTCCTGGCCGCCCGCAGCACCGATGTCCTCGCGCAGGTGGCCGGTCGGTGCGCGGGGGCACATCCCCGGGCCGAGGCCGTGGCCGTCACCGCCGACGTCACGGACTTCGCCGCGACGGAGCGCGTCGCGCGGACCGCGGTGGACCGGTTCGGCCGGATCGACATCTGGGTGAACGCCGCCGGTGTGGGCCTCCTGGGACGCCTGGACCGGGTGCCGCCGGCCGATGTGCGCCGCCTGTGGGAGACGAACGTGCTGGGAGCCTTCCACGGCGCCCGCGCCGCCCTGCCGGTGATGCGCCGGCAGGGCGGCGGAATCCTGATCGACGTGTCCTCGGTGCTCGGCGGCGCCGTGGTGGCGCCGTACATGGGCGCGTACGCCGCGTCCAAGGCCGCGCTGGTGACGCTCGACGAGACGCTGCGGCAGGAGCTGCGGCTCAGCGGCGACACCGGCGACACCGGCGTCGAGGTGTGCACGATCCTGCCCGCGGGCGTCGACACGCCGTTCTTCCGGCACGCGGCCAACCACACGGGACGTCGCCTCCGCTCCCTGCCTGCCGTCGCCACCCCGCAGCGGGTCGCCCGGGCCGTGGTGCGCACCGCTGCCCGGCCGCGCCGGCGCGTCCACGTCGGCCCCGGCTCCCGGCTCCTGCCCTGGGCGCACGCCCTCGCGCCCGGGCCCGTACGGAGCCTGATCCGGCGGCGTACCGGACGTGTCTACCTGGACGCGCCCGGCACGGCCCCGATCACACGGGGCGTCCTGTACGAGCCGTCGGCCGCGACCGCGTCGGTCACCGGAGGACGGCACGCGGGCGCCCGTACCGCCGTGCGGCGCGTCGCCGGATGCACGGCCGCGCTGGCCTCGGCGGCCGCCGTCCGATCAGTGGCACGGCACCTGCCGTCCAGGGGCCTCTCGGTCCCGCACCACCGGAGGAGTTGAGGAATGTGGCGCAGTGGAACCGGGTCGTCGAAGCGACGCCCGAGGAAGTCTGGGAGGTGCTCAGCGACGGGCAGCGGTACGCGCGCTGGGTGGTCGGCGCCCACGATTCGTGGGAGCGGGACGACCACTGGCCCGCCGTGGACGCCGAGCTCGGCTATGCCCTGAAGCTGGGCCCGTGGACGTACCGAGGGCGGACGATCTCGCGCATGTGCGAGCCGATCCGCCGACTCGAACTGGAGGCGATCACGCATCTCGGCTCCGCCCGGATCTCCTTCCTCGTCGAGCCCTGGGGCAGCCGGACCCTGGTCCTCGTCGACGAGCATCCGCTCAAGGGCCCGGCGGCCCGCTGGCACAACTCGGGAGCCGACCTGATCCTGCGCTGGCGGCACCGGCACCTGCTGGCCCGGCTGGAGAAGGCTGCCGTCTCCGCACGGGCCCGCTCGCGCGCCGGTGCCTCCGGCGACGCCCGCCCGTCCTCGGGCCCCGGTGACGGGAACGGCGCCGGGGACCGGTCATGACGGCGCCGGACGCGGTGGTCGTCGGCGCCGGCCCCAATGGACTGGTGGCGGCCAACGTCCTCGTGGACGCCAGCTGGCACGTCGTCGTCCTGGAGGCACGGGAGGTGCCCGGCGGCGCGGTACGGAGCGACCGGGGCGTCCATCCCGACTACGTCCACGACCTGTTCAGCGCCTTCTACCCGCTCGCCGCGGCCTCTCCCGTCATACGGGCCCTCGGGCTCGACCGCCACGGCCTGCGCTGGCGCCACGCGCCGCACGTCGTGGCCCACCCCCTGCCCGACGGCGGGGGAGCCCTTCTCAGCCGCGACCTCGACCGCACGGCCGCCTCGCTGGACGCGTTCGCGCCGGGCGACGGCGCCGCCTGGGAAAGCCTCCACCACTGGTGGAGCGAATACCGCGACGATCTCGTCGGCGCCCTGTTCACCCCCTTCCCGCCGGTCCGGAACGGCCTCGGGCTTGTGGCAGGGCACGCGCCGCGGGACGTCCTCCGGCTCCTGCGGACCATGCTGCTGCCCGCCCGCCGCTTCGGCGAGGAACACTTCGCGGGCGAGGGCGGACGGCTGCTCATCACGGGGAACGCCCTGCACGCCGACCTCGGCCCGGAGTCCGCCCTCGGCGGCGGCTTCGGATGGCTGATGTGCATGCTCGGCCAGGACGAGGGATTCCCGGTGCCGGCGGGCGGTGCGGCCGGCCTCACCGACGCCCTCGTGTCCCGCCTGCGCGAGCGGGGCGGTGAAGTGCACTGCGGCCGTACGGTCACGGAGGTGTCGGTAAGGGAAGGCCGCGCGGTCGGCGTGCGCACCGACGACGGGGCGTGGTTCCCCGCACGACGGGCGGTCCTCGCCGACGTCCCCGCGCCCGTCCTGTACGGGCGGCTCGTGGACGAGCGGCACCTGCCCGCGCCGGTCCGCGCGGATCTGCGCCGGTTCCAGTGGGACTTCGCGACGTTCAAGGTGGACTGGGCGCTGTCCCGTCCGATCCCGTGGGGCTTCGCCGAGGCCCGGAAAGCCGGGACCGTCCACGTCACCGACGGGGTCGACGCGCTCACCCGCTTCGCCGCCCAGCTGGCCACGGGGCGGGTGCCGGACGTCCCCTTCACCATCCTCGGACAGATGACCACGGCGGATCCGGACCGTTCCCCGGCGGGCACCGAGTCGGCGTGGGGCTACACGCACGTGCCGCAGTCCGTCCGGGGCGACGCGGGCGAGGACGGCCTCGCGGGCCGCTGGGACGAGCGCGAGAAGGAGGCGTTCGCCGCACGGGTCGAAGCGGGCGTGGAGCGCCTGGCGCCCGGCTTCCGGGACACGATCGTGGCCCGCCGCGTCCTGGCGCCCCCGGACCTGGAGCTCCTGAACCCCGCGCTCGTCGGCGGCGCCGTCAACCAGGGCACCACCGCGCTCCACCAGCAGCTCGTCTTCCGCCCGTTCCCCGGCAGCGGCCGCCCCCGGACGCCGGTCCGCGGCCTGTACCTCGCCTCCGCGAGCGCCCACCCCGGCGGGGGCGTCCACGGCGCACCGGGAGCCAACGCGGCCCGAGCCGCTCTGGGGGCGCTCCGGTCCCTCCGTACACGACGCGACTGACACCACCCCGAGCGACTGGGACCACGCCGAGCGACCGGGACCACCCCGAGTCGTCCTGGGGGGACACCCCGGGGCGTTTTCCGGGTTCTCCCGGAGTGTGCCGGGATGCCCGCCGTCCTACGGTGCAGGCATGTCAACTCACCGACGCACCACGGCATTCGCCGCCTGCGCGATGGCGCTCGCCGCCACCGCGACGACCACCGCCGTCGCGGCCGCCCCCGACCCGGCGACCCGCTTACCCGGCCGGCACGTCGACTGGCACGCCTGCGCCCTCGACGCCGACGACGAGCTCGGTCGGACGCTGGACGCCGCAGGCGCCGACTGCGCGGACATCACCGTGCCGCTGGACTACACCGACCCCGGCGGTCGGACCATCACCGTCGCCATATCCCGGCTGAAGGCCACCGACACCGCCCACCGCGTGGGCCCGCTGCTGCTCAACGACGGGGGACCGGCAGGGCCCGGCCTCCACATGCCCCTGGCCAAGGCTGAGGCGATGGGGGAGGTCGCGGCCCGGTACGACCTGATCGGCATGGACCCGCGCTTCGTCGGCCGGAGCACCCCGCTGGACTGCGGCTGGGACATCGGCTCCGCCCCCCTGCGCTCCGCGGGCGCCGACCGGACGGCGTACCGGGAGGAGGTCGCCCTCGCGCGCGACCTGGCCGCGAAGTGCGAGCACGCCCACGGCGACGTGCTGCCGTACGTCACCACCCGCAACACCGCCCGCGACATGGACGTCATCCGCGCCGCCCTCGGGGAGGACCGCATCTCCTACCTCGGCTACTCCTACGGCAGCTACCTCGGCGAGGTCTACACCCAGCTCTTCCCCGGCCGCACCGACCGCATGGTGCTCGACGGCGTGCTGCCCCCGGAGCGCTACGGCTCCACCCTGCTGCGCGGCACCGAGGCGGCCAACGAGGCGGCCCTGCGCGCATGGGCGTCGTGGACCGCCGCACGGCACGGCACCTACGGGCTGGGGGCCACGCGCGCCGAGGTCCTGGCGACGGTGAACCACATCCTCGCCGCCACCGCGGAGGAACCGCTGCGGATCGGGAAGACGTACCTGCTGGACGAGCACGTCGTCCCGGCCCTCTTCGTCGGCGGCCTCGGCAGCGACCTCGACGCGCGGCGCGCCGACCTGGCCGCGACCGTCCGCGTCCTGGCGCGCGCGGCGGACCGGAAGCCGGTGGAGCCGTCCGAAGCACTCGCCGGACAGCTGGAGTTCCTGCTGACGGGGGCGGGATCGGCCCCCGCCGGCCAGATGACCGCGATCCTCTGCGGCGACACGGCCGAGCGGCGCGGCGTCGGCAGCTACTGGCGGGCGGTCGAGGAGTCCCGCGAGCGGTTCCCCCTCGCCGGGCCGCTGGCCGCCAACATCAACCCCTGCGAGTTCTGGGACCGCCCCGTCGAGCCGCCGACCGTCCTCGACAACGACGTCCCGGCCCTGCTCCTCGCGGGCACGGGCGACCCCCGCACCCTCTCCTCCGGCGCCCTGACCCTGCGCGAGCAGTGGCCGAGCTCCCGCCTGCTCACCGTGGACGGCGCCCGCCAGCACGGCCTGTACGGCGAGTACGGCAACGCCTGCGTCGACGAACAGGTCAACACCTACCTGAGCACGGGCCGCCTCCCGACGCACGACCCCGTCTGCGAGGCATGAGCTCGGCGGCGAGACCCGGTGGCGAAGGCGTCGCCGGGGCCGGGGCGGGCGTGGCGGCCGGCACGGGCGCGTGCCGTCACGACGGTCGCCACACCGCGCCTTCCTCGTTTGGAGCTGCGTCCGGCCCCGGCGCACCGCGGCCGGTTGCCCCGGCCGGCGGTGGGCGAGCACGCGGCCGCGCCGCCGCCCGGACCCACCTCACACCGGCGGCCCCCGCCCCTCACCCCAGGAACGCCGGAGCCAGTGCCGCCGTCAGCAGGCGCTTCGGGGAGCCCGAGCCGTCGGCCGGGACGGTGTAGAGGTCGGCGCCGTAGTCGCCCGGCAGGGAGTAGGAGACCGTGTGGTCGTCGAGCCAGACGGCCTGGTCGTCGACGCTGCGGGGCTCGGCGAGCGCGGTCTCCCGCAGGGTGGCGAGGTCGAGGGCGTACTCGTGCCAGGGCGCGTCGGCGGGGGCGCCCGCGACGCGCTTCTTGTAGACGACCCGGGTCTCGTCGGGGGAGAGCGACGGACACTCGACGTTCTGGTGGAGCGTGGTGACGGTACGGGCCGTCAGGTCGCCGCGCACCAGGTAGGTCCGGCCGCCGGTCGCCATGGTCGCGTAGAAGTGCCGGTCGTCGCGGGAGAAGGTGACACCCCAGAAGTTGGTGTCGGCGGCGTGGTGGTCCTTGCCGTCCTTCACCACCCGGAACTCCTCCAGGGAGGCGGTGAGCCGGCCCGTCGACGTGTCCAGGACCGCGGTACGGGTGGAGAAGCTCGCGCTCGCGTACGAGTCGCCGCCGACGAACACCGTCCACGCCACCAGCCGGCCCGACGGCGAGACCCGGGCGCGGGTCGGGATGCCGGGCAGCGGGTAGTGGGCCTGCTCCTTGAGGGCCGAGTCGACGACCACCGCCCGGTAGCTGTCCTCCACCGCGCCGCGTACGGCCTGCAGACAGATCCCGGTGCCGCCGGCCGCGTGGAACCGCAGGCACTTCACACCCGACGCGGTCCGCGGACCGGCGGGGGCGCCGGCCGGCACGGTGACCAGCTCGTCGCGGTGCGGGCCCCAGGCCATGTTGCGGAAGACGATCCGGCGGTCGGCACCGCTCGCGAGCGAGACCCGCCCGGACGCGATCGCGGGGCCGCCCGCCCGCGGTCGGTCCTTCTCGGCGGCCCGGTCGGCCGCGTGCAGCAGCGACGCGGCGGCCACACCTCCGAGCACGGCGATCGCCGCGATCAGGACGAACAGTTTGCTGCGCAGGGTCATGCGGGTGATTCCTCCGAAACCGTGCCGGTGGTCGTGGCCGTGGCCGTGTCCAGGTCCGTGGGCCGCAGGGCGTACGCCGCCACCGCGCACACCGCGAGCACGGCCGTCGCCGCCCCGAGCGCCCAGCGGTCGCCCCAGGCGGTCCAGGCCGCACCGAACGCGATCGAGCAGCCGAACCGGGCGAGCGCCTGCCCCGTCTGGACCAACGCGAGCCCCGACGACCGGAGTCCGGCCGGCACGCAGCCGGCCGCGGCCGCCATCAGGACGCCGTCGGTCGCCGCGTAGAACCCGCCGTGCAGCGCCAGGACCAGCCAGGGGAGTGCCGGGCTCTGCCAGCCGCTGAGCAGCGCCCCGTACACGAGCAGCAGGGCGCCGTGGCCGCCGAGGAACACCCGGCGGCGGCCGATCCGGTCGGCGAGCCGGCCCAGGGGTACGGCGAGCAGCAGGAAGGCGGCGGCGGTGCCGAGCGGAAGCAGCGCGAACCAGTGGTCGGTGACGCCGAGCCGCCGCTGCAGCAGCAGGTAGACGAACGAGTCGCTGACCGTGGCGAGCCCCAACAGCAGGGCGGTCAGGGTGAGTCGGCGCACGTCGGGCACCCGGAGCAGGCCGAGCGCGGCCTTGGGCGAGGCGCGCGGCGCGCCTTCCGGCGGCAGGGCCGGGGGCTGGGGACGCGACGGTACGAAGAGCAGCAGGACGAGCACGCCGACCGCGGCCACGCAGAAGCTGACCGTGAACACGGCGTCGTAACCGTCCGCGGCCTGACGGAGGATCAGGAAGGCGACCAGCGGGCCGATCAGGGCGCCCGCGGTGTCCATCGCCCGGTGCACTCCGAAGGCGCGGCCGCGCGACTCCTCCGGCGAGGCGAGCGAGATCAGCGCGTCGCGCGGCGCGGTCCGCAGGCCCTTGCCGGTGCGGTCGGCGGCCAGCACGGCGCCGATCAGCGGCAGCGAACCCACTACCAGGAGGAGGGGCTTGCACAGCGCGGAGAGGCCGTAGCCGAACGCCGCCACCGTCTTGTGCCGGCCGCCGCGGTCGGCGAGATGGCCGCCGACGAGCCGGACGAGCGCGCTGAAACCGTTGTACACACCGTCGAGGAGGCCGAATCCGAGCGGTGAGAGACCGAGACCGGCGACCAGGTAGAGCGGCAGCACGGCCGTGACCATCTCCGAGGACATGTCCGTGACGAGGCTGACCGTGCCGAGCGCGAGCACGGTCGGTGCGACGGCGGCCCGCCGCCCGGGACCGAGGTCCCGGGCGGTGGCCGTCGCGGCCGTCGCGGGGTTGCTGCGACTGTCCGCTACGTACACGTCACGGCGTCCAGATGCCGGTGATCGGGGTCGCGTTGGCGGCCTGGCCGGCGTGCGTCGTGCCGTACATGTCCTCGATCGTGCGGAGCAGGTTGTAGTGGTTGTACGTGGTCGCGGACGTCGAGCCCGGGATCACCTGCTGGCCGTAGAGGACGGTCGCGATCTTGTTGCCGGCGAGCCGGTTGTCCTCGTCGAAGGTCACGACGAGCAGGCTGTTGTGGGTCTTCGCCCAGGTCGCGTAGGCGCCCAGGTTGTTCTTCAGCCAGGTGTCACCGGTGCCGACGGAGCAGTCGTGCATGTCGCTGCACAGGTTCGGGATCACGAACGACACCTGCGGCAGCGTGGTGTAGTCGGTCGGGAACTGCGCCATGGTGTACGCCGACGAGGTCGGAACGTTCGAGAAGCCGAACCACGGGTTGTGCTTCCGCGCGTACTTGCCGCTGCTGCACGTGGTCGATCCCTGGCTGGGCAGCGTCTCGTTGTAGCTCTTCCAGGTCTTGCCCGCGGCGATCAGTTCGGAGGCCAGGTTCGGCGCGGAGGAGAAGCCCGGCGTGTAGCAGGAGTCGTCCGTGATGCCCTGGGTGGAGCCCGAGAACATCGCGAAGTAGTTGGGCTGGCTGGGGTGGGTCTCGGCGTACGACTGGGTGAGGTTGGCGCCGCCGCTCTTCAGCGAGTTGATGTACGGGGCGCTGGAGCTGCCGATGATCTGGCTGTAGGCGTGGTTCTCGAAGACCACGACGACCACGTGGTCGGGGGTGGGGACGGTCGCCGCCGCCTGGGCCTGCGACGTGCCGCCGGAACCGGCCCACAGGCCGATCGAGGCGGCCGCGAGACCGAGGGCGGACAGAAGGGCGGTGCGGCGTTTCCTGGGCGCGCCGGACACGGCTACCTCCGGTTGAGGGTGATGACTACGGGAGCGGTGCAAGCGCAGGTTAGGAGTGAGCATGTCAACCTGGAAGGTGTTCCGCGTGAAGACCCGGGAAACGTCTCGTGCCACCACGCGGAAGCCCCCGCCCACCTGCTCGACCGCTCCTCGTCCTCCAGTCTCCGCCCGACGGGCCCCGGCCGCAGGACGCCGGCCGGCACCCGTCGTGATCGAGGCCGGACGTCCTCGTCGAGGACGGTCCGGGAATCCGGCGGAGCACCGGAGGCATCAGGCCCCCACCTGGCCTTTCCGCCCCCGGCCAGGGGCGGGGGAGGTCCGCGCCGGGCGCGGCCCGCCTCCTGGTGGCACGCTGAAGGAAGGAGGATCCGCGCCGCCGAGCCCCGGGAGGATCCGATGGGACGCGACGTCCCGGCACTGACCTTCACACGTGACGACCGTCGCCGCTTCCGCGACAGGACGCGCGCCTCCCTCGACGTCTTCGCCCGGATGCTGCGCGAGGCACGCTTCGACGCGGACTGGCCGAGAGTCGGCCTCGAGATCGAGCTGAACCTCGTCGACGAGACCGCCAGACCCGCCATGCGGAGCTCCGAGGTCCTGGAGGCCATCGCCGATCCGGCCTGGTCGAGCGAGCTGGGCCGGTTCAACCTGGAGATCAACATCCCGCCCCGCCGTCTCACCGAGGGCGGCCCCGACACGTGGGAGGAGGAGATCCGCAACGCCCTGAACCACGCCGAGGAGAAGGCCGCCGCCATCGGCGCGCACCTGGTCATGATCGGGACCCTCCCGACCCTGGAGCGCGAGGACGTGAACCGTGGCGCGCTGTCCGAGAACCCGCGCTACCACCTCCTCAACGACCAGATCTTCGCGGCACGGGGCGAGGACCTCCTCATCGAGATCGACGGGGTGGAACGGCTGCGGACCTACGCGGACACCATCACGCCCGAAGCGGCCTGCACCAGCACCCAGTTCCACCTCCAGGTCGCGCCCGAGCAGTTCGCCGCGTACTGGAACGCCGCCCAGGCCATCGCCGGCGTCCAGGTCGCGCTGGCCGCGAACTCGCCCTTCCTCTTCGGCAAGGAACTGTGGAGCGAGACCCGCATCCCGCTGTTCGAACAGACCACGGACACCCGGCCGGACGAGATCAAGGTCCAGGGAGTACGCCCCCGCGTGTGGTTCGGCGAACGCTGGATCACCAGCGTCTTCGACCTCTTCGAGGAGAACACCCGCTACTTCCCGGCGCTCCTGCCGCTCTGCGAGGACGAGGACCCCGAGGAGGCCCTCGACCGCGGCGAGATCCCGCACCTGGCCGAACTCACCCTGCACAACGGCACGGTCTACCGCTGGAACCGCCCCGTCTACGCGGTCGTCGACGGGGTCCCGCACCTCCGCGTCGAGAACCGGGTGCTACCCGCCGGACCGACGGTGGCCGACGCGATGGCGAACGGCGCCTTCTACTACGGTCTCGTCCGCGCCCTGGTCGACGAGGACCGGCCGGTATGGACCCGGATGTCGTTCGCGGCCGCCGAGGAGAACCTGCACACGGCGGCACGCCGCGGCATCGACGCCGAACTCTTCTGGCCCGGCACGGGCCAGGTGCCCGCGACCGAACTGGTCCTGCGCCGGCTCCTTCCGCTCGCCCACCGGGGTCTGGAGGCCCTGGGGCTGGACGCGCGGTGGCGTGAACCGCTGCTGGGGATCGTCGAGCAGCGCTGCGTGGCGACCCGCAACGGCGCCGTGTGGCAGGCGGAGATGTTCCACCACCTCCACGACATCGCCCACCTCGACCGGCCCGCGGCCCTGCGCCGTATGACCAGCCAGTACATCGACTTCATGCACCTCAACGCCCCGGCCCACACCTGGCCGGTGGAGTGACCGGCAGGGGTCGCGTCCGCCCCGGGCCGCCGGCGGCGGGTTCAGCCGCCGATGCGTGTGAGGGCGCTCGGGCCGAGGTGTTCGGCGATGACGCCCAGCGCGGCCTTGACCTCCTCCAGGCGCGCGGGGTCCTCCAGTACGCGGACGAGAACGTCGTCGATGTCGGCGGAGCGGACTTCCGCGACGCGGGGGGAGGCGGTCGGGGAGGGGGCGATGAGGGTGCGCCGACGGTCGGCGGGGTCGGTGCGGGTCTCGACCGCGCCGGCTTCGCGCAGACGGGCGACGCAGGCGGAGACCTTGCTCTGGGGAAAACCGGTCCGCGCGGCGATGTCCTTGACGGGCGTACCCGGGTGCGCCTTGACGTCGGCCGCGACGATGATCACCGACTGCGTGCTCGTCCCGTGGGCGCCGATGCCCTCGGTGGGGATGGCGGCCTCGCCGAGCTTCATCAGGGTGCGGCCCAGGAGGGCCAGATCCATGCCGTTCATCGGAACAAGATACATCGCTCAGGATGCATCACTTCAGATGTATCAGTCTTGATGTATCTGAAGTGATGCATTAGCGTGGGGGCATCACCGACGAAGGAGAACCCATGACGACCACCGGTCTGCTGCCCGTCGACGGCGCCACGCTCCACTTCGAGCAGCGCGGAACCGGCCCGCTCCTGCTCATCGCGCAGAGCGGCGAAGGCGACGCCCGACGCACCACCGACCTCGTCGACGCCCTGGCCGACGACTTCACCCTGATCACCTACGACCGCCGTGGCCTGTCCCGCAGCACCCTCGACGACCCCGATCGGCCGGTCGCCATGACCGACCACGCCGACGACGCCCACCGCCTCCTCGCGCACGTCGCCGACAGCCCGGCCCTCATGCTCGGCTGCAGCTTCGGCGCGGTGATCGGACTGCACCTGGCCGTCGAACACGGCGACCAGCTCGACACCCTGATCGCCCACGAGCCCGTGGCGCCCTGGCTGCTCGACGCGGAAGCCGACTCCCACCGCCGCGAACTGGCCGGACTGCAGGACCTGTTCGCCACGGGCGGTCTGCCCGCGGCCCTCCCGGCCATCGCGAAGTCCCTCGGCATCGACCCGACCCACCCCGACACGGAGCCCGACCTGACCCCGCAGCCGATGGACGAACAACGCCGGAGCAACTTCGCCCGCTTCATCACCGAGGAGTTCACCACGCTGCGGACCGACCCCGGCTGCCGCGACCGCCTCGGCGCGACCGGGACCCGCATCCTGCCGGCCGTCGGGCGCACCACTCCGACCACGGTCTTCGACCACCAGGCGGCGCACCGCCTGGGCGCGCTGCTCGAACGCCCGGTCCTCACGTTCCCCGGCGGGCACAACGGCAACACCACCCACCCGCGGGCCTGGGCGGCACAGCTCCGCACCACCCTGTACGCGCACCGCCGGTGACGACCCCTCCGAACGGGGCGCGCGAGACGGCGCGCGAGGGGGCGGGCGCCCCCGTGCACCCGCGAAGACGCAGGGGCCGTCGCCCGTCCCGAGAGGAACGGCCCTCAGAGGAGCCCCTCCAGCAACTCCCGGACCTCGCCGGTGCTCGTGGGCCCCGTGCCGTGCGCCACCGCCTGTCCGTCCTTCAGCAGGACGTAGGACGAGGCTCCGGTGATCCCGTATCGCTCGGTCGCGGCCGGACAGCGCGTGATGTCGATGCGGACGGCCGTCAGGCGGCCCGCGTACTCGTCGGTGACGGCACCGACGACGAGGTCCATCGTCCGACTGGGCTCGATCGCCTTGGGCCATGTTCCGACGAAGTACGCGAGGACCGGGACTTCGCTCATCCTGAGGATGAAATCGACCTCCGCGTCCTCGCGGGGGCGGTGAACCCGGTTCGCCATGGAAGCTCCTGATCTCGCGTTCTGTCTTTTCCCGCCCATCATCTCCCGCGCGGAGCGGACCGCGCGGCCCCGTGCGGGTCAGGTCCGCAAGGCGAGACGGTGGCATGTGCACGGGCGTGGAGCCGCGGTGAGGTGAGTCGCAGGACCCGGTCGCCCCGCCCGGCGACCGTGCCGTCAGGCTGCTACGCGATCGAGACGGAGCCGTACGGGCCGCCCCTGGTCGTCACCGACACACCCGGGCCCGTGATGCCGCGTCAGGGGGAGCACCGGAACGGGGAGGGGAAGCCGTTGGTGTCACAGGGGCCTCGGGGCAACATCGTCATCAACCCGGACGACGCGCGCGGCCTGGAGCTGCGGCACGCGTCTGCCGCCTGCTGCGGAGCGACCCCGGACGGCGGCATGAACCAGCTGTGCGCTTGCGGGACCCCCGTCGCGACCCTCAGCTCCGATTGCTGTCTGCCGTACGAGCTCCATCTCTCCGCCGACCAGGTCCGCGCGATCCGCCCCTGATCCGCCGGACAGACGCTGGCCCGCGGTGTGAGACGTCACCGAGGGCAGGTACCGCGGCGCGCGCCAGGCGTGGAGCCGCTGCTCGACCGCGGCCCCCAGCGACAGCAGGTCGTCGTCCTGGTGGTCGCCGGCCATCAGGAGCAGGCCGACCGGCAGCTCGCCGACGAATCCGGCGGGTACGGACAGCGAGGGGTAGCCGGCGACGGCGGCCGGGGTGGAGGAGGGGATCACGTCGTTGTCGCCCCGCGCGCAGTCGGTCGTCCAGGCGGGCGGGTTCGCCGGAGAGGCGATGGCGTCCAGGCCGTGGGCGGCCATGGTCTCGTCGATGGAACGCCGGGACAGGTCCTTCAGCTCCGCGCGCATGGCCCGGTAGCGCGGGTCCGTGGTCGACGGCGCGGCGAGGGCCTGCTCGAACAGCTCCTGACCGGCGAAGCAGGTCCGTTCGGCCGGGTGCGTGCGGTTGAACTCGATCAGGCCGGCGAGGTCGCGAGGCCCGTTGCGGGAGGCGAGGTAGGCGTCGATGTCCCGGTGGAACTCGCTCAGCAGGGCGGGGAACTCCAGCTCGGCGAGCCTGTCCTGGTACGGGGGCGTCACCTCGACGACCTGGGCCCCGGCAGCACGAAGCCGTGCCGCGGTCCGGGTCATCAGGGCGTCCACGTCGGCGCCGAGCGAGGGGAGCCGCCACAGACCGATCCGCTTGCCGCGCAGGGAACCGGGGCGCGGGAACGCCTCCGTGAGACCGTCGGCGTCCGTGGCGTCGTGACCGCTGAGCACCGAGAAGGCGATCGCCGTGTCGACGACATTGCGCGCCAGGGGGCCGGCCGTGTCCTGCTCGGCGGAGATCGGGACGACGCCCGACCGGCTGACCAGTCCGAGGCTGGGCTTGTGGCCGACGACTCCGTTCATCCCGGCCGGGCACACGATGGAGCCGTCCGTCTCGGTGCCGATGGCCACCTGCGCCAACGAAGCGGCGATGGCGGCGGCCGAACCGGAGGACGAACCGCACGGATTGCGGTCCAGGACGTAGGGGTTGTGCGTCTGCCCGCCGACCGCCGACCAGCCCGAAGTCGGCTTCGCCGCGCGGAAGTTGGCCCATTCGGACATGTTCGCCTTGCCGAGGATCACCGCCCCCGCCGCACGCAGTTCTCCGACCAACTCGGCGTCCCTGTCGGGCGGACTTCCGGCCAGTGCCAGCGAGCCGGCCGTCGTCGGCATGTCCCGGGTGTTCACGTTGTCCTTCAGCAGGACGGGAATGCCGTCGAGCGGGCCGCGGACCTTCCCGAGGCGGTGCCTGACATCACTGGCGGCTGCCTGGCTCAGGGCCGTCGGGTCGGTGCGCAGCACCGCGTTGATCTTCGGATCGACCGCCTTGATCCGGCGGAGGTACGCCCGGGTCAGCTCCGACGAGGTCAGGTGACCACCCCTCATGCGCGCCTGCAACTCGGGGATCGTCACCGTATCCAGGTCCACCCCGCGCAGGAACCCCGATTCGACGCGGGACGAGGAACGATCGGCACCGGGCTCGGCGGCCACCGCACGCTGCTCCGGCACACCTGCCGACAGAAGGGCTGCCACGGTCAGGGCCGCGGTCAGTGACGCGACGCCTCTCTTCTTCTTCATGGGGGCCAGCCCACTGCAGGAGGCGCACCGGGCACAAGGAACTTCTGCGCCTCTCCACACCACCGGGGAAACACGTTCGGTCGTCCGGCCCCGTGTCGGTGACGGCGATCGTCGGCGGTTTCAGCGGCTGCGGGCCGGTGAAGGACATGCCTGGTGTCCGGAGAACAGGGGACACCACCGGGCGATCGAGAGGCTGGTGACCTGCGGTGTCGGATCATGAGGCAGGGGTCGGCCACACCGAGACCCCGGATCGGGAAGTACGCAGCCTGCGCATGCGGCACTGCCGGTTGCGGACCGCCGAAGGCGCGCCGGTCGCCGAGTTGGAGGTGCTCTCCTTCCGCGTCCGCTTCGGTGCCGTGGCCGTTTGCGCGGAAGGCGTGGGGGGTGTGGAGACGCAGCCCGAGTTCCGACGTCAGGGGCACATGGGCAGGCTCCTGCGCCGGACGCTGACCGGCATGGCGGACAGGGTGGACGTCGCCTTCGTGTCCGACGGCATCGAGGGGGTGTACGAGCGGTTCGGCTTCGTCGGAGCCGTCGCCGAAGGGCATCTGGTCATCCCCGTACGCAACGTCGAACAGGCCACGGGAGGCGAACCGGGTACGGCCGTTCCCGGCATCCGCGACGGCTCGCCGGCCGACCTCCCCGCCCTCATCCACCTGTACAACACCGCCCACGCCCACCGCCCCTGGACCCATGCCCGGCACCCGGGCTGGAACCGGCTCGTCCCCCGGACCACGTGGAAGCCCGGGTCGCAGGTCCTGGTCCTGCAGGGGGGCGGCGCCACCGTCGGCTACGCGGTGCTGGAAGGCCGGGCCTTCGGCGATCCCCTGGGAACGGTCACCGTGGACGAACTGGTGGCCGAGGACGCCGCCGCGACCCGCCGGCTGCTCGCGGCCGTCGCCCGGCTCTGCTGGCAACGGCGTCTGAGCACCTTCACCGTACGCGAGCCGGCCGACAGCCTCACCGGACGAGTGGCGCGTCAGATGGGCTGCACGTACCGGCAGGGATTCCCGCCGAGCGGCGGGATGATGGCCGCCGTCCTGAACCGCTCGTCCCTGGTGCGCACCCTCGAACCGGAACTACGACGCCGGGCCGCCTCCCGACCGTCCGGCACCGCACACGGCGCGTCGCTCGACGCGCTCCGACGCGGCGACCTGATCCCCGACGACAAGGCGCTCATCCGGCTGCTGCTCGGCCACTGGTCCGTTGATGACGCGTACGCGCACGGCACGCCGATCCCCGACCGGTACCAGGATCTCTGCACGGCCTGGTTCCCCGGAGGCGGCGGCCCGTCTCTGCCCGCTCCCTACGCGCACCGCCTGGACCGGTACTAGCAGGCGCGCCGGCGAGCAGGGCAGAGCGTCCGGCGCGGGCGGACCGCACAGGCCTGGCCGGCTGCTCCGGAACGGCGGCGGCACGGGCCGGGGAGGCGGGCTCGCTCTCGTACGCGGTCGTCAACTCCGCAGGTGGGAGGCGCCGTTGAGGTCGAGGATCGTGCCGGAGGACCATTCGGCGGCGGGGGAGGCGAGCCAGAGCACCGCCGCCGCGATCTCCTCGGCCGACCCCACCCGGCCGAACGGGCTCTGCCCCCGGATCGACTCGCCCTCGGGCCCTTCCAGGCGCGCCGCGACGCGCTCGGTCGCGAAGAAGCCGGGGGCGACCGAGGCGACGGCGATCCCGTGAGGGGCGAGCGAGACCGCGAGCGACTGACCCAGCGAGTGCACGGCGGCCTTCGTCGCCCCGTACGCCGGATGGTCGGGCTCGCCCCGGAAGGCGCCGCGGGAGCCGATGTTCACGATCCGGCCTCCCGTACCCTGCTCGATCATGAGCCGGGCGGCGAGATGACTCAGGTTCGCGGTGGCGAGCAGGTTGACCGCCACGTGCTGCTGCCACACCGCCACCCATTCCTCGTACGAGGTCTCCGCCAGAGGGTGACGGATGTTCACCGCCGCGTTGTTCACCAACACGTCGATCCCGCCGAGACCCTCCGCCGCCATGTCCATCACGGCAGCCGCCTGCACCGGGTTCGCGAGGTCGCCGCCGACCAGCACATGACCCGTCCCGGTGAGGGACTCCAAGCTCACGCGTGCGTCCTCGGCACGTGAGCCGAAGTGAACGGCGACCCGGTCTCCGTTGGCCGCGAACGCCTGGGCCACCGCGCGCCCGAGGCCACGCGACGCGCCACTGACGAGGACGCGCCTGCCTGATGCAGGCAGATTCATGGAGATTCCTTTCGACCCGCGACGAAGGAGGAGCCCGCGGCTCCCCTGCCGCCCCCTGTGTGTCCGGTCAGACCTTCCGTACGGCGGTGACGAGACAACTCGGCCGGGCACGTAGGTCGTCGATCTCTCACAGCGTATGAGATCCGCGGGGCGTGCTCGCCGCCGCCGAGACCGGCCGGCTCCTCCCTCTCCTCGGGGCGGCCTCGTACACATCACCGGAACGAGTGGTGCGCACACCGACGTCCGGGCCGGGCCGGTCGGGGCCACGCCCGTGGGACCGGAGAGATGGACCCGACGCCGGATGACCAGCGTGCTCTACGGGAGGAATGCCGAGCGATCGGTCATGAACAGGCTGTTCGATGACGCCGGTGCCGGGACCAGCGGTGTCCTGGTGGTCCGGGGTGAACCGGGCATCGGCAAGACGGCGTTGCCGGATTCTTTGGTGCGCCGACGGGTCCTCGCCGAGGCTGGGGCAGCCCCCCGCCCTGATCGAACTCCCCACCGCGCCGGCCGTGTCCACGCCGGGTCCCGCGTCCCCTCACCAACCGGCCGCAGCCGGCCTTCCACGCGCAGGCCGGCGGACTGACCGAGGCGAGCCGGACTCTGCTCCTGGTGGCCGCCGACGACGGCACCGGCGACCTGGGCGACACGCTCCTCACCCTCGCCGCCCCCAAGGGCGACTTCACCGAGGTCGTCATCCGTGCCGGGGAGACCTGCCGGGCCCCCGTCAATCGCGGGGCCCGGTGTCTTGGCCCGCATGGTAACGCCTGTTACCATGCGGGTATGGCGAAGACACAGCTGGGCGCGCGCGTGGATGAGGACGTGGCGGAACTCGCGAAGAAGCGCGCCGCCGACCTGGGGCTGAGCGTGGGGGACTACCTCGCCCGGCTCGTGCAGGACGATGCCAGCGGCCTGCGCGCCCGAGCGGTGGAGGCGGCCGCCCGCTTCCTGGCCGAACACCAGGCGGTCTTCGACGAGGCCGAGCAGGCCCAGCAGGCACCCCGGGGAACGCGCGCGGCCTGATGGAACTGCACATCGACGTTCCCTGGATCCTGCAGGTCGCCGAGGCCGCCGGAGCGGACGACCCGGCCCCCGACGACTACGGCGTCCCGGTGTCGGCCGTCGCCCGCCACCGGGCCGAGGTGCTCGAGCAGCCGGTGTACGACGGCCCCTACGCCAAGGCCGCCGCCCTGATACACACCCTGGGCCGGTGCCGCTGGCTGGAGCGCTCCAACCTGGCCGTCGCCGCCGCGACCGGCGTCATGTACCTCGCAGCCGCCGGGGTCCCCGTCAAGCCGACCCGCCAGGACGCCATCGCCCTGAAGGACCTGCTCCTCGATCCCACCTGCACCGCCGGGAGGATCGCCGCCCTGCTGCGCACCTGGCCCACGGCCACCTGACGCGCGGTGACGGCTGGGAGGCCGGAGCCGCGCAGGGCGACGAGCAGGGATCAGAGGACGTCGTCGACGCGGACGGGCAGGAACCACTCACCCCGTCCGCCCGTCCTCTCCACGGGGATTGCCACAGCCTCCACACCCCTTTCACTCTTCACCACCGAGGTTCGAGGAGAGATCCATGGTCGACACCGTCAACTCGCTGGCCGCCCGCGTTCACGAACTGCTGGTGGCGCTCCTGACCGAGGGAGCCGACGCGAGGGTGCCGGGACAAGGGGCCTCGCCCGCGCGCGGATTCCTCGGCGCCCCACCGAGCGTCGACGTCACCACGGGCTTCCACGACGTCGTCGCGCGCGCCACGACGCTCGGCCCCGAGGGGACGTGGCTCGTCGCCGCGGGCCACGCGGGCCTCGGCGTCCTGGCCATCGCACACGGACAGGCGGACCAGGGCATCTTCCACCTCGACGCCGCGGTGGCCGCCGGTTACAACGACTGCGTGACGTTCCACGCCGCCCCCATACGCCCGCTGCACGACGACCCCCGCTTCCGGGCCCTGTACCAGCGGATGCGCATCACCGCGGCCGACCTCGACGAGCTCTTCTGGCTGCACCAGGAAATGCAGCTCATGTCGCAGGACGCCAAGAGGGCGATGGTCGACAACATCGGCCGCCTCGACACCGGGGTGTCGCTGCTCCCGCAGGCCCCCATGCCGACCCGTGAACCGAACACCCCCGGCGTCCTGATCACCCGCATCGATCTCGCCGCGACCCAGACCGCACTCCGGCGGGCCGCCCTGAAGCTGGACTTCCAGCGCAGCTCCGGCAATACCAGCCTCAGTCTCATCGACGACTCGTGGGACTACTCCCGTGCCAGGCACGACGCCTGGCACGCCGACGCACTGGATTCCCGGCGCCTGCGGGCCGCCGAGGCCCGGGCTTTCGTCGAACGCCCCGGCGCCGGCACCACGCTCACCCCCTGCCCGCCGCTGGGTTCGATCGCGTACCCGGCCTGAGGAGGGCCGCACCGTCACAGCGGCCGGTACGTGGCGGGTCAGTATGTGGCGGCGAGGCTGACCTGGGTGTCGCCTCCGGCTCCTTCGAGTCGCCAGCGGAGCCATTTGCGGTCGGGGGCGTTGGTGCCGACGGAGAGCCAGTGTCCGGGGACGACGGCGCCGTGCCAGTTCTCCACCCAGAAGCATTCGTGGCCGCCCACGCAGAAGGGGCCGACGCAGATGCATTCCCAGACGTCGACGAACAGGGTGGCGTTACGGGTTCCCTCGGATCCGACCATGGCGATTCCGGTCCCGTAGCCGACGGCGTGGTCGGTGCCGCAGATGGCCCAGTCCCAGCCCTGGACGCAGGCCTGGGCGCCGTTGCAGAAGTTGTTCTTGAACCAGATCTGTTCGTCCGTGGTGCGGATGGCCGCTCCGCCGTAGTCGTCGCGTTCGCCGGCGGATCGTGTTCCGGCCTCGGGCGGGGCTGCGATGTCGCCGGTGACGGCGGGGAGTTGGGCGACGGCGCGTCCGCCTTCCACGACGGCCCGCATTCCGGAGGGGAAGTCGAGGATCTGCAGTGCGTGATCGTCTCCCAGATCCATGAGGGTGCTGGCCCGTGGCGGGAGCCCATGCTTGATGCGGGTGTTGGTGGTGGTCATCGCAGCTTTCCTCCCTGTGGCAGCCGGGAGCACGCCGACGACGTGCCCGGCGAAGGCGGGTGTGCCGGAGGGAAAGGGGGAGGTCGCCGGGGGCCGGTCGGGGGTCCTCGCTCGTGCGTCTCCCTTTGCTTCAAGTCTGGCATGGTACGTGCCTGCTGTCGTCTCGGCACGCGCGGGCCGCCGCCGGGCGTCGCGACGAGGTGGTGCCGACCATGAAGTTCGGCTTCGCCAACCGCCCGGGTGAGCCCGCCCGGGTCCGAGGCGACGCCGCGTACGCACGACAGACATGCGAGGCGCCGCTGCGCCGGCGCGGGGTCTGGACTCGGCATCGGTCTGGTTCCATTCTCCCCGATCGTCATGGTGCCGGAGTCTTGGCGAGCCTTCAGAGGTCTGCTGCCCTGCCGGTCTCGGGGGCTTCCGGCGTGAGCCCGTACGGGAAGCGCAGCAGGGCGACGGCTCGCCCGATCGAAGGCGCCGCTGCGCTGTCGCGTCTTGGGATCGAAGGCGGATGCGGCATGATGGCGCCGAATCTCAGGAGCCAACGGCCTTGCCGTGGTGGCGCAGGCCCTCGGCGAGGGGCAGGAGCTCGGCGGGCATCGTGGGGGATCCGGGGCGGCCCGGGTGACGGCCGGTCCCTGGGAGCGACGGAGACGGTCGTGCGGCGGGCGAACGGATGCCCTGCCGGGACGGCGAGCATCCGTGCCTCCCGCACCAGGACCGGTCCCATGACGACGCCCTCCTCGTCCATCGGATGGGAGGCCAGCGCGAGGTCCACCGCGCTGCCGCTCGGCGCTCGAGTTCGGCGATGGTCTGGCTGATCCGGGCCGTGGAGACGTGCAGCCGCCCGGCGGTGGGGCGGCGTCGCCGGCCGCGACGATGCGGTCGTCGTCGACGCTGCTCAGCGTCTCGTCGGTGAGCAGCCGGCCGAGCGCGCCGGTGCGCAGCCCGCGCACCGCCGCCAGGGTACGGCCGCACAGCAGCGTGACCGCGCGTCCCTGCCCGACCAGCTCGGCGGCCGTCTCGATGCCGACCGACCCGCCGCCGACCACGGTGACCGGCGCGGCGAGGGGCAACTCGTCCAACCCGGCGCGCAGTCGCTGCGCGGACTCGAATTCGGCGATCGGCACCGCGTGCTCGACCGCGCCGGGCACCGATGCCGGGGTCGCCCCGGTGCTGCCGACCGCGTAGATCACGTAGTCGTAGTCCAGTACGCGTCCCGATGCCGGCTGTACCGCGCGGACGGCGGTGTCGAGGTGCGCGGCACTGTCGACGACCAGCTCGATGCCCTCGCCGAGCAGCGTGCCGTAGCCGATCGTGGCGTCGCCGGTACGGGCCGCGAACTGGTGCGGCCGGATGCGTTCGACGAACTCCGGACGCGGGTTGACCAGGGTGGTGTCGACGTCGTCGCGCGTCCGCAGACGATCGGCCGCGAGCGCTCCGGCGTGGCCGCCGCCGATGACCACGACCTTGTGGAATGCGTTGTGTTGGGGCGTGCCCTCAAGACACCGCTCATCGCCGAGACGTGACATCATGTGACGTGACGGGCGTTACATCGCTCATGAGGCGCGGGCGTTCGGGCTCGTGAGGGGCGGCACAGGGCGATGGCACCGCCCAGTGCCGCGCCGCGTCTGGCAGGACCCGGACGTTCGTCACGTACGCGCAGGGCCCGCCCGGTGGCCCGGTTTCACGGCTGAGCGCACCGCTCGGCGGCGTCGAACACGGACGCGAGCGGGGCCGGCACCGCGGCCCACCGCGGCGCGGGAGACCGCCGCGAGCGGGCCGAATCCGCCTAGAACATGGTGTTGTCGTTCTTGGAGGTGGGCGGGAGGACCTGGAGGACGTCCCAGTGCTCGACGATCTTGCCATCGGCGTCGAAGCGGAAGATGTCGATGCCGGCGTACTCCTCGTCGGGCCAGATCTGGTGGCAGTGCAGTACGACGTGGTCGCCCTCGGCGAAGGCGCGCTTGTACTCGACGCGTTTGCCCGGGTACTCGGCGGCCATGCGCTCGAAATAGTCGACGAAAGCCTGCTTGCCGTCGCCGACGTGCGGGTTGTGCTGGATGTAGGTGGCGCCGACGTACCGGTCGATGGCCTCGGCGGGGCGGCACTGGTTGAACATCAGGTCGTAGAACGCCTTGGCCGTGGCCTTGTTCTTCTCCGGGTCGCTCATGACGCCACCGTAGGTCCGTCGGCCGGACGCGGCACGGTGGGCGCGTCGAGCAGGTGGTGCACGCGCATCAGGGCCGTGGCGCGTCGGCCGCCGGGGCGGTGACGATGCGGGGGAGGGCGGCGGGGTGTTCCTGTGTGAGCCAGGCGACGAGCTCCTCCCGGACGGCGCAGCGGGTCGTCCACAGGTCGTCGGCGTCCTTGGCGGTCACGAGGGCGCGCACGGTGATGCCGGTCGGGGAGGTGTCGGTGACGGCGAGGTCCCACGCCCGGCCGTCCCAGCCGGGGCAGTCGTCGAGGAACTTTCGCAGGTGGGCGCGCATCAGCGCGACGGGTGTGGAGTGGTCGCAGTAGAGGAACACCGTCCCGGTCAGCTCGTTGCCGCCGCGCGACCAGTTCTCGAAGGGACGGGAGGTGAAGTACGAGACGGGCAGGGTGACCCGGCGTTCGTCCCAGGTCCGGACGGTGAGGAAGGTGAGGGTCACCTCCTCCACGGTGCCCCACTCCCCGTCGACGACCACCGTGTCGCCGATGCGGACCATGTCGCCGAAGGCGATCTGGAAGCCGGCGAAGAGGTTCCCGAGGGTCGACTGCGCCGCCACGCCGGCGACGATGCCGATGATCCCGGCCGAGGCGAGCAGCGACGTGCCCAGTCCCCGGAAGGAGGGGAAGGTGACGAGCGCGAAGGCGGCGGCGATCACGCCTATGGCCACCGACACCACCCGGGTGAGCAGCGTGACCTGTGTACGGACGCGACGCAGCCGCGCCGCGTTACGCGTGCGTCCGGCGTACCGCGCGTACGAGGACTCGACGACGGCCGAGACGAAGCGGACCGTCAGCCAGGCGCCGCCGCCGATCAGGCACAGCAGAAGGAAGTGGTCGAGCACTTCGGCGTGGTCCAGGAGAGGGGGCCAGTCCGTCGCTCGGTACGACCACCGGAACAGGGCGCACAGCAGCACGACGTACAACGGTGTGCGGCAGCGCCTCAACAGGCCCCAGAGCGGGCTGTCGGGGCGGCGGGCGTCCGCGTACCGCGCGAGGAGGTCCGCAGCACGGCCGACGGTCAGGGCCGCCAGCGTCGAGCCGCCGAGGACGATCGTCAGTCGAACAAAGCTTTCCATGGCTCCCCAGTCGACGAATGGAATCCGGTCGTCCTTCTCGCCTCACCACCGGTCCGCCCGGCAAACAAACCACCGCCGTGGCGCCGACGGACCCGGCGGCGACCGCCGTCGCCGCCCGGGGATGAGATCGGTGGGACGGGGTAGCCGGAACCCGTCCGATCCGACAAGGGAGGAACCGTGGGTCTGGGAGTCTGCATCATCCTGATCGCCGTAGGAGCCATCCTCACGTTCGCGACCGACTGGCAACTCGACGGGGTCAATCTCGACCTGGTGGGGCTGATCTTCATGGCCGTCGGCATCATCGGCACAGCCGTGTACACGAGCATCCTGCGCCGCCGCCGGATGGTCGTTCCTCCGGTCGCCCCGACGGTGACCGAGGACGACCGCCGGGACCTTCTCTGAGCCGGTGGCAGGACGAGTGGTCCGAGAGACCGCCGCGTCGGCCCACGCGGACCGCCGGCGTGCGGGCGTCGTCCTCCCGCCCGGCCCGGGCGAGACCCGACGGGTCTCATCGGGCACATGCCCTGCTGGGCACGTGCCGTCCCCGCCTCGGTGCCGTCCCGCCCGTTCGTGGCCGATACTGCCTGCATGGGGGAACACGACGCCGTCCGGGTACGTCTCCGCGCCGCCCTGCGCGCCGACGACCCGTGGTCCGCGCTGCACGCACTGAAGACCGACCGGCCCGACCGCCTCGCCGAAGCGGTCGAGGAGCTCTACCGATCGGACACGCACAGGGCCGCCTCCGGCGCGTACCTCACCTGGCTCCTCACGATCCTCGGCGAGCCCGGCGACGCGGTGCTGCTGCGCCTGCCCGCCGAGCCCGCGCTCCCCGCCGACGACCGCCAGGCCCTGCTGCGGGCCACCGTGACGCGCGGGCTGCGGCTGCCGGCCGAACTGCTGCGCGCGTACGCGGACGACACTCCGGCGCCCGACGGGGACGACACCCGCGCCGACCACTCGCCCGCTCCCGAACTCGTCGACGCCATGGGGCTCTCCGGCGACCCGTCTTTCGCGCCGCGCCTCGGTGCCCTTCTGTCGGACCCCGCCGCCCCGCGCGGCCGCGCCGCGCTCGCGCTGGGCCGCCTCGGGGCGCGTGAGTGGACGGTGCCGATCGCCGGACGGCTGTCCGAGGCGACCGGGCTCGACCACACGGCGTTCGCCGTCGCCCTGGAGCTGATGGGCGACCCCGCCGCCGTACCGCACCTGCTTCGATGGCTCGCCGAGAGCGGCGAAGAGCGGGTGTACGACGTCCACCACGCGCTCGTACGGCTCACCGGACGCGACCCGCTCCTGCCGGAACGGGCGAGCGGGCCGGCGTACGCGGCAGCCGTGCGCGCAGCCTGGGCCGACGGCCGCACCGAGCAAGCGCCCGCAGTGGTGCGGGACCTCGTCATCGAGTCCGACGGACGGGCCCGGTTCTCCGTCGACGGGGGCGCGGGCCGGATCCGCATCGCCTTCGACCCGCCGTCGCCCGGCTCCTCCTGGCCGCGCTGGGACCGGTCGCTGACGTTCGACCGAAAGCCGCTGTACCGGGTCGGCTCGTTCTGCGACACGTGCGAGCTGGGCCTGACGTTGCTGGACTGGCCGGACGAGGAGGCGACCCGGATCGCGGCCCGTATGCGCGGGCGGCTGGCCGGCCTGGACCGGCTCGACACCGCGCTGTTCCTCGAATGGAGCCCCGTGCTCGGCGAGTTGGAGACCGGCCACTACCACGCCCTCCTGCTCGACCTCCCGCTGGAGCGGGTGACGGAGCCGGCCCGGTCCTGGTGGTACCGCCGTGTCGCGACCCGGGCGGAGGAGGACGGCGACGACTTCGAGTACGACGGCCGCCCCGAGGAGCACTGGCCCGGCGTCGCGCACTTCCAGCTCACCGCGCCCGTTCCGGGCGGGCGGGTGCCGCGCACGTACGGCGCCGTCCTGCCCTCGCAGCCGCCGGAGGCGCTCGACCCCGCGACCGTCGCCCGGCACGCGGCCGCCATAGCGGCGGGTGAGCGGCCCGCCGCCGTGGTCCTCGGCTGGATCGACGACCGGTACGTGGGGGCCCGGCACGAGGAACGGTGGCTGGTCGGTGCGGTACTGGACGGTCATCACCGTCTCACCGCGTACGCGGCGGCCGGCGTGCCGGCCCGGGTGTTCTTCCTCGCCCGCCCGGGCGAGGGCGGCAGCACGGACGGCGGCCTGGAGGGGCTGGAGGAGGTGACCGCCGCGTACGGCTGCCGGGACTGACGACGGCACCGCGGCCGGCCCGAACCGGACCTCGCGGCGGCGCGGTCCTCGGGTGACGAGTCGGTTCCGTCTGCCGCCCGGTCAGGGATGCGGCGCACGGCCTGCGTGCTCCCCGGGTCGGGCACCACGAAGGAGCCGATGCCATGGTGCCAGGTCGTCCCGACCGGACAGACGCTGTTGACGTCCCACCCGTCCCACCCGTCCCACCCGTCGCGCAGTCGCGTCGGCGCCGGGTGGAGCGCCGCTCCGGATCCACGCGCGGGTTGTAGCGGTGGGCGGGCAGGACACGGAACCCGTCGACCGGCGACGACGGGGAGCGGAACCCGCTCCGACGACGTCATCTCCTCGGCCGTCGGCCCTGGCCGGCGGTCCTGTGCTCAGGCCGTCCAGGTCAGCTGGGTGTCCCGTAGGCCTGGATGACGGTGGCGTTCAGGTCGCACCAGACGGTCGACGTGCCGCCTGACGGGACACGGTTGCCGAAGTGCCGGTACACGTAGCCGTTGTCGGTGCGCTTGCAGTCGACGACCCCGGTGAAGGAAGACCCGGTGCACCTGATCTCGGCTCCCCGGTGACCACCGCTGCCGGTGATCAGACGGGCGGAA
Source organism: Streptomyces sp. NPDC006197 (assembly GCF_040613865.1). Lineage (NCBI taxonomy): Bacteria > Bacillati > Actinomycetota > Actinomycetes > Kitasatosporales > Streptomycetaceae > Streptomyces > Streptomyces sp. NPDC006197. Next base: position 36,980 of record NZ_JBEXSZ010000069.1, read on the forward strand.
CAGCTGAAGGCCGCCGGGGCGGACGCGGACGCGGACGCCGTGGGCGCGGCGGCCAACAGGCCGCTCGCCGCGAGAGCGAGAGCGGCAACGGTCCCCGCGACGCGCTGACGAACATGCATGAGCACTCCTGCCTTGTGAGGTGAGCACTGACTGTCACTCAAAGGGAATCTATGGCGCGCGGGCGGCGCATCATTCGGAACGCGAGAGAGGTGGCGAAGAGTCGCCAACAGCAAGGACGCGCACTCCTGCCCCTCGCCCGCCGTGACAAGGCACACCCCGCACATCGGACGGCCCCTGCCGGAGCCGCTGTCGCTGCTGCCAGACTGAGCCGCATGGCCGCTGCCCCGAACGCCCCGAGACCGTCGATGCGTGAGCTGATCCAGCGTCGCAGGCGCGCCGAATTCCTGGGCCGAGGGGCCGAACTCGACACGTACCGCCGGAACTTCGCCCTGGGGACCGAGGACCCGGCGTACCGCTTCCTCTTCCACGTCCGGGGCAACGCCGGCATCGGCAAGTCGTCCCTGGTCCGCGAGCTGGAGCGGATCGCCCGCGAGCACGGTGCGGTGACCGCGCGCATCGACGACTCGGTGGGCGGCGCCGTGGAGGTCATGGCGGCGGTCAGCGTCCGGTCCGGCGAGCTCGGGCATCCGCTGAAGGCGGTCGACCGGCTGCTCCACACCTACCGGCAGCGCCGGCACGAGGCCGAGTCCGCCCTCGGTACCCCCGGCGGCGACCCGACAGGACCGAGCGCGCCGTCTCCGGCCGCACGCGCCACCGCTCAGGCGGCGCTCACCGGGCTGGGCATGCTGCCGGTCGTCGGGACGTTCGCCGGCGCGCTCGATCCCGGCCAGATCGCGGAGGGCGCCGACCGGCTGCGGACCGTGCTCAGCGCCCGGCTGCGCAGCCATGACGACGTCCAGCTCGTGCTCGATCCGCTGTCGGTCCTCACTCCGGTGTTCGTGGCGGAGGTGGGCCGGATCGCGGCCGAGGTCCCCTGGGTGGCGCTGTTCCTCGACACGTACGAACGGACCGCGCCGTTCCTGGACCGCTGGCTGTGCGACCTGCTGGCCGGCGAGCGTTACGGGGCGCTGCCCGGCAACGTCGTCGTGACCCTCGCCGGCCAGCGCTCCCTCGATCCGGTGTACTGGGCCGACTGGGCCGACCTCGTCGTCGACCTGCCGCTGGCCCCGTTCTCCGAGTCGGAGACCCGCAGCTTCCTGAGCGGTCGCGGAGTACTGGCCGAGTCCGTGGTGCAGGACGTGCTGCGGCTCTCCCGAGGCCTGCCCGTCCTGGTGTCCACCCTGGCGGAGAGCGCCGCGCAGGCCGGTGCCGTCGACGACCCGAGCACGACGGCGGTCGAGCGGTTCCTGAAGTGGGAGAGCGATCCGGTGCGCCGGTCGGCGGCCCTTGCCGGGGCGCTGCCGCGCCGCCTGGACGAGGACGTCTTCCGGGCGGTGGCCGACGAGACCGGCGCGGACCTCTTCGGCTGGCTGCGGGCCCTGCCGTTCGTGGACGTCCTCGGCGGCCGGGCGCGGTACCACGACGTCGTACGGGCTCCGATGCTGCGACTGCAGCGGACCACGTCCGCCGACCGCTGGCGGGCCGCGCACGAACGGCTCGCGCAGTGCTACACGGACCGCCGGGAGGCCGAGAGCCGGGGCCTCACCCGGCATCTGCGCTGGTCCGAGGAGGGCTGGCGGGCGGCGCGTCTGGAGGAGGCGTACCACCTGCTGTGCGCCAACCCGCGCGAGGCGCTGCCCGCCGTCCTGCGCGACGGCATCGACGCCTGTGACGAGGGACCCGAGGTGGCCCGCCGCTGGGCGGGCACCGTCGCGGCGGCGGGGGAGGACGGCGACGCGGCGGTGCTGCGCGAGTGGGGGAGGGGGCTGCTCGGCGCGCTGCGGGACGAGGAGCGCGGCACGATCGCGGTGCTCGGCATGCTCCTCGGCCAGGCCGGACTCACCGACTCCGAGCGGACCAGGGCGCTGTCGGTGCGGGGGGAGGCGCACCGCCTGCGCAGGGAGTACGCGGAGGCCTTCGTCGACTTCGACCAGGCGATCGCGCTGACGCCGGAGGCTCCCCGGCCGTACACGGGGCGGGCGGTGACCCATCGCGATCTGGGGGCTTTCGACAGGGCTCTGGAGGACCACGACCGGGCTTGTGACCTGGCGCCCGACGGGGAGCGGGCCCTGGGGCACCGCGGAGAGACGTACCGACTGGCGGGCCGGCTGGACGAGGCCCTGGCGGACTTCGACCGGGCTCTCGGCATCGCCCCCACGACGACCTGGGCCCTGGCGAGCCGCGCGGACGTGCTGCGCCGGCTCGGCCGCCCGCGGGAGGCGCTGACCGATCTCGACCGGGCGCTGTCCCTGGAGCCGGACTATGTGTGGGCTCTGGTACGGCGCTCGCGGCTCAGGCGCGCGCTGGGCGACATCGACGGCGGGCTCGTGGACCTGGACCGGGCGCAGGACCTGTCCCCGAACGATCCGTGGCTGGTGGGCGAGCGGGGCGAGACGCTGCGGGAACGGGGGCGGTACGCGGAGGCCGTCGCCCAGTACGACCGCGCCCTGGAGCTCGACCCCGGCTACACCTGGGCCCTCGGCAGCCGCGCCCTCGCGCAGCACGCCCTGGGCCGGAGCGATCTGGCGCTGGTGGACCTGGACCGGGCGCTCGGCATGGATCCGAACTACGCCTGGGCCAGGGCGCGGCGGGCCGAGATCGCGGCGGCGAGCACCGAGCGGGGTGAGCAAGGGGCATGAGCGGCAGCGGCCTGACGGACTCGGGACCGCGACACGCTTGAGTCGTGCCGCGAGGTGGAGAGGTCCCCGGAGTCGGGGTCGCCGATGAAGACGTACGGCTTCGGGTGCTCGCGGGTTCCGTGGACGCCCCAGCCGCTCGTGCCGACGGGGCAGGAGCCGACGGTGACGTCGACCTGCTGCGCGGCCAGTCGTGGGGGCTCGTACCCGACCCCGGCGTACAGGGCGATGCCGGCGAGGGTGAAGGCGGTGACGGCGGAATCACGGCTTCGACGAACAGCACCGAGACGGAAGCCGTCAGGACGGCGCCGAACCCGTCCTTCGCACGTATCCGCACCGGGCTCGGACCCTGAATTCCTGAACGCATTCACATCCTCTCCGGGCCGTACCATGCACCAAAGCGCCGCCCACCCGGCCGGCACCGCCGTATCGACCACGTCTCGACGACCGGCCGACGACTCCCCTCGTCTGCAATGGATCCGAGCGGGCACACGGAGGCTATGACCGTTTCCAAGACCGGCGTCCTCGTCCTCGACAGCACCGATCCCGAGCCCCTCGCCCGCTTCTACGCCGAGCTGCTCGACGCCACCGTCGAGCCGAGCGGCGGAGACCCCGACCTCCTGTTGGTCTCCGGCACCACCGGAATCGTCCTGGGCATCCACCGCGACCCCGGCCACGCGCCGCCGAGCTGGCCCCGGCCGGACGACTCCCAGCAGGCCCACCTATGGATCGTCGTGGCTCCCGACGCGCTCGACGAGGCCGAGCGTGAAGCGGTCTCCCTGGGTGCACGCCCGGTGACCGCCGAACAGAACGGCACCCGGACGGACCGGCGCACCGATGCGCGCCGTTTCATGGATCCGGCCGGGCACACCTTCGTACTGGCCCCCGCACGCGGTGTTTCACCGTGACGCCGAGGGGCAGCCGCTCCACGTGCCGGCCCTTCCGTACGAGGCGGCCGCACGAGATGTCCGCATGAGACAGGAGGAGACCATGGGCCACCACGAGCGCCGACGCACACTGCCTGCGGATACGCCGCCACGGACCACCCCCTCCGAAGCCGTCGGCGAAAGCGGCGACGCGGAGGCGCGCCGGGAGGCCGAGGAGGCGGAACGGAGCCGCCGGGGAGAGGCCGCGGGCGACGAACGCGGTATGAGCGCCAAGCGCCAGTCTCCGGGCCTGGGCCGCGAGGAGCAGCGCCGCCCGCTCGGGCGGAGGGGCGACGCCGAGGGGGAGTAGACGGCGCGGGCCGGCCGTTCGTGGCGCCCCTGGCGCTTTCGGGTGCGATCCGGGCGGCGGGCTGGGGGACGACCGCCCGGGTGCTCCGTCACCCGCACCCCCACCCCGCCGCCGGAACCGCCTGTGGCGGAGCCCGGACACAAGCTCTGTTGCACAGTGGATCTTTCTTTACGATGATGGCGGTTCGGCGCGAGGGGATGGGGCGGCCCGGCAATGAAGAAAGAGCCGAAGGCGTGGTACAGCGCCAGGACCTTCTACCGATGGCCGACCTGGGAGAACCAGCCCTATGAGGAGCGCGTCGTGCTGTTCCGGGCACGGTCCCTCGACGAAGCCATCGAACTGGCCGAGCGGGAGTCGATCGAATACGCCGGGCAGAGCGACCTCGAAGTCCTCGACATGGTGCAGGCCTACCGGATCTCCGACGACGACGAGGAAGTAGGCGCGGGTACGGAGGTGTTCTCCCAACTGCATGCGCTCGACCTCCCAGCGCACGAGTTCCTCGGCCGCTACGATTCGGGGCCGGCACACACCCAGACCAGCGAGTGATGTCGTCCTCCCCTGTCCGGCCCGGCAGCGGGGCGTGGTTGCCGCGCTCGGCCGCCCTCACCTTTCACCACGAGGCGCGTGCCGGAAGTGCTCTGGTGACCGGGATCGGAGATGCGCAGGAAGCCCGCCCTGCTTCCGGGTGCTGCGGCCAGTGATGCCCAGACGAGCCGCACTCCATGGTCGTCCGTGCTCATCAGCACGCGGCAGGCGCGCCCAAGGATCCACCCCCATTGCGACTCCGGACCACGTGTCGGTAGGGACCCGGGGGGGGGGGGGGGGCGGGCCGGGGCGCCGCGCCCCGGCCGGGGGGGAGCCCCCGCGGGCGCCCGCCCCGCAGGGCAGGGGGAGGGG
>NZ_JBEXSZ010000070.1:0-41387 GCF_040613865.1 Streptomyces sp. NPDC006197
CCTTGATCGAACGATGTCCGAGCCAGCGAGACACCTCGTGAATGGACACTCCGTTGGTCAGGGCCACGGTGGCGGCCGTGTGAGGCCGGGGCGGGCGGTCGGCCCGTCCTGCCGGTGCCTCAGTTGTGGCTGTGCAGGATGTCGTTCAGTCCGCCCCAGACCGCGTTGTTCGGGCGGGCCTCGACGGCGCCGGTGACCGAGTTGCGGCGGAAGAGGATGTTGGAGGCGCCGGAGAGCTCGCGGGCCTTCACGATCTGGCCGTCGGGCATGGTGACCCGGGTGCCGGCGGTGACGTACAGACCGGCCTCGACGACGACCTCGTCGCCCAGCGCGATGCCGACGCCCGCCTCGGCGCCGATGAGGCAGCGCTCGCCGATCGAGATGACGACGTTGCCGCCGCCGGAGAGGGTGCCCATGGTGGAGGCGCCGCCGCCGATGTCGGAGCCGTTGCCGACGACGACGCCGGCGGAGATGCGGCCCTCGACCATGGAGGTGCCGAGGGTGCCGGCGTTGAAGTTGACGAAGCCCTCGTGCATGACGGTGGTGCCGGCGGCGAGGTGGGCGCCGAGGCGGACGCGGTCGGCGTCGGCGATGCGGACGCCGGCGGGCACGACGTAGTCGGTCATGCGCGGGAACTTGTCGATCGAGGTGACCGAAAGCTGCAGGCCCTCGGCGCGGGCGTTGAGCCGCACCTTCTCGATGTCGTCGACGGCGACCGGGCCGAGCGAGGTCCAGGCGACGTTGGCGAGCAGGCCGAAGACGCCGTCCAGGCTCTGGCCGTGCGGCTTGACCAGCCGGTGGCTGAGCAGGTGGAGGCGCAGGTAGGCGTCGTGGGCGTCGAGCGGCTTCTCGTCGAGCGAGGCGATGACAGTACGGACGGCGACCACCTCGACGCCCCGGCGGGCGTCCGGGCCGAGGGCCTTGGCGGCGCCCTCGCCGAGGGCGTCGACGGCCTCCTCGGGGGTGAGGCGCTCGGTGCCGGCCGGGCCGGCGGCCTCGGTCAGCTCGGGGGCGGGGAACCAGGTGTCGAGAACGGTGCCGTCGCCGGCGATGGTGGCGAGGCCGGCGGCGACGGCGCCGGTGGTGCGAGGAGCAGTGGTCATGACGGAAAACCTAACGGGCGGCCCCCTGCCCGGGCCAACCGGTCTCAGGTGTCGGTCGGGTCCGTGGGCGGTTCCGACGAGGTCCCGGCCTGCCGTTTCGGGTCTTCGTTCAGGATGCGGGCCAGCACCTCCCGGGCGTGCCCCTCGTCGTACGGGACGCCGGTGAGCAGCACCTGGAGGCTGATGCCGTCCATGAGGGCGACCAGGGCGCGGGCGGTGACGGGCCCGGTGCGCGGGGCGAGGGCGGCGACGGCCTCGCCGGCCCATTCGGCGGCGACGGGCCGCAGGGCGGGGCGGCGCAGGGCGGCGAGGTAGAGCTCGTACTCCAGCTCCACGCCGGTGGGTTCGGCGCCCAGCCACTCCCCCATGAGCGCGGCGAGGCCGGCGGCGAGGTCGGGCGCGTCGATCTCGGGGCCCCGCCGCAGCCGTGCCCCGAAGGTGCCGTCGACCCGGCGGAGCGCCGCGACGAGGAGTTCGTCGAGGGAGGCGAAGTGGTACGTGGTGGAGCCGAGCGGCACGTCGGCCTCGACGGCCACCGTGCGGTGGCTGAGGCCGCCGATCCCGGCGCGGCCGACGACGGCGAGGGCGGCGTCGACGATCCGCTCGCGGCGCTCGGGGTCGAACCGCCGGGCCCGGGCCATCAGTGCGCCCCGCCGAGGTTGAGCACGGCGACCCCGGCGACGATGAGGACGATGCCGGCGATCTTGGCGAGGCTCAGGGTCTCGCCGAGGAAGAGGATCCCTATGCCGGCGACGGCCGCGGTGCCCACCCCGGACCAGATCGCGTAGGCGGTGCCGACCTGGAGGGTCTTGAGGGCCTGGGCGAGCAGGGCGAAGGCGATGAGGTACCCGGCGCCGGTGATGACCGAGGGCCAGAGCTTGCTGAAACCCTCGCTGTACTTCATGGAGGTGGTGGCGATGATCTCGGCCGCGATGGCCCCGGCGAGCAGTCCGTAACCCATGCGTACGAGCGTACACAAGGGCTGCGTACGGGCGTACGCAACGGCTCCCGATACGGTGTGCCGCATGACCTATCCCCCAGGCCCGCCGGGTCCGCCCTACGGCTATGGCTATCCGCCGCCGCCTCCGCCTCCGAAGCCGGGTGTGATACCCCTGGCGCCGCTCGGCTTCGGCACGGTCCTGAGCGGCGCCTTCGCCACGTTCGGCCGCCACTGGAAGACGCTGCTCGGGGTGGCCGGAAGCGTCTACGGCGCCGCGCTGCTCGTCGTCGGCGTGGCGCTCGGCATCGCGTACGCGGCCGTCGGCGACCTCTTCCTCGCCGCGTTCGACCGGCCGGAGGGCCAGGATCCCCGGTGGGACGAGATCCAGCCGCTGATCGTCGCCTTCGTCTGCGTCTGGCTCGCCGCCATGCTCGCGATCGTCTGCGGCAACGCCGTGGTGGCGGCCGCCTGCCCGGCCGTGGTCCAGGAGGCGGTCCTCGGCCGGCCCACGACCTTCCGCACGATCTGGCGCCGGGCCTGGTCGCGGATGCCGGCCGTGCTCGGCACCGTGCTGCTGACCTCGGTGGCGCTGCTGCTCCCGGCCCTCCTCTTCGTCGTGGGCTTCGTGGCCCTGCTGGTGGGGCTGCTCGCGATCCGGACCGGCCCGCTGATCGCACCCTTCCTGGCTTTCGCCGGCGCGCTGCTCGTCTTCCCGCTGGCCCTGTGGATCTGGGTGAAGTTCAGCCTGGCACCGGCGGCGGCCGTGATGGAGGGCCAGGGCGCCCTCGCCTCGATGCGCCGTTCCTCGTCCCTGGTCCGGGGCTCCTGGTGGCGCTTGTTCGGCTGCCTGCTCGTCGCCGGCGTGATGGCCTCCGTGGCGAGCTGGCTGATCCAGCAGGTCTTCTCCCTGCTGGCCTCGGCCCCGCTGGCGGGCGTCGACTTCGGGAGCGAGGACGCCGGCGTCCTGATCGCCTCCTTCGCGCTCCTCTTCGTCTTCCTCGCCGTCGGAAGCCTGATCAGCCAGGCGGTCGTCTCGGTCTTCCCGCCCCTGGTCACCGCCCTGCTCTACGTGGACCAGCGCATCCGCAAGGAGAACCTGGCCCCGGAGCTCGCCCGGGCCGCCGGACTGCTCTAGACACGCGGAACGGCCGCGCCCCGAAGGGCGCGGCCGTTCTCCCGTACACCTGCGATCAGACGTTGAAGCCGAGCGCGCGCAGCTGCTCGCGGCCGTCGTCCGTGATCTTGTCCGGACCCCACGGGGGCATCCAGACCCAGTTGATCTTCAGCTCGCTGACGATGCCGTCCGTCGCGGACTTCGCCTGGTCCTCGATCACATCGGTCAGCGGACAGGCCGCCGACGTCAGGGTCATGTCCAGCGTCGCGACGTTCGAGTCGTCGATGTGGATGCCGTAGATCAGGCCCAGGTTGACGACGTCGATGCCCAGCTCGGGGTCGACGACGTCGTACAGGGCCTCACGGACCTCTTCCTCGGAGGCCGGCTTCATCGTGGCCTCGGCGTTCTCGGTCATGCCGACTTCCTCTCCGCGTCGCCCAGCGCCTGGGCGGTCGCGTCCTTCCACGCCATCCAGCTGAGCAGCGCGCACTTCACACGGGCCGGGTACTTGGAGACCCCGGCGAACGCGACCGCGTCCTCCAGGACCTCCTCCATCGCCTCGTCCGGCTCGATCTGGCCCTTGGACTGCATCAGCTCCAGGAAGGTGCCCTGGATCTTCTGCGCCTCGGCCAGCTCCTTGCCGACGAGCAGCTCGTTGAGGACGGAGGCCGAGGCCTGGCTGATGGAGCAGCCCTGGCCCTCGTACGACACGTCCTTGATGAGCGAGCCGTCGTACTTCACGCGGAGCGTGATCTCGTCGCCGCACGTCGGGTTGACGTGGTGCACCTCGGCGTCGCCGTCCCGAAGACCGCGCCCGTGGGGGTGCTTGTAGTGGTCCAGGATGACGTCCTGGTACATCGAATCCAGCTTCACGAGCCGTCCCCTAGCCGAAGAAGTTCCGTACGTGCTCCAGACCCGCGACCAGGGCGTCGACCTCGGCCGGGGTGGAGTACAGATAGAACGACGCTCGCGTGGTCGCAGGAATTCCGTACCGCAGGCAGACCGGCCGCGCGCAGTGGTGGCCGACCCGGACAGCGATGCCCTCTTCGTCGAGGACCTGGCCCACGTCGTGCGGGTGGATGTCGCCCAGCGTGAAGGAGATCGCCGCGCCGCGGTCCTCGGCCGTGGTGGGGCCGATGATCCGCAGGTCGGGAACCTCCTGGAGGCGCCGGACGGCGTATTCGGTGATCGCGTGCTCGTGGCGCGCGATGTTCTCCATGCCGATCGCCGACAGGTAGTCCACGGCCGCGCCGAGGCCGACGGCCTGGGCGATCGGGGGCGTACCCGCCTCGAACTTGTGCGGGGCCGGCGCGTACGTCGAGGAGTGCATCGAGACGGTCTCGATCATCTCGCCGCCGCCGAGGAAGGGCGGGAGGTCCTCCAGGAGCTCCTGCCGTCCCCACAGCACGCCGATGCCGGTCGGGCCGCACATCTTGTGGCCGGTGAAGGCCACGAAGTCGGCCTGGAGCGCCTGCACGTCCAGGACCATGTGCGGGGCCGCCTGGGAGGCGTCGATGCAGACGAGCGCACCGACCTCCTGGGCGCGGCGGATGATCGTCTCCACCGGGTTGACCGTGCCGAGCAGGTTCGAGACCAGCGTGAACGAGACGATCTTGGTCTTCTCGGTGATGACCTCCTCGATGTTCGAGAGGTCGAGACGGCCGTCGTCGGTGAGGCCGAACCACTTCAGCTTCGCGCCCGTGCGCTGCGAGAGCAGCTGCCACGGCACGATGTTGGAGTGGTGCTCCATCTCCGTGATGGCGATCTCGGTCTCGTGGTCCACGCGGTAGGGCTCGTCGGCCCAGCCCAGCATGTTGGCCACGAGGTTGAGCGACTCGGAGGCGTTCTTGGTGAAGATCACCTCGTCGCGGCTCGGCGCGTTGATGAAGGCCGCGACCTTGTCACGGGCGCCTTCGTACAGCGCCGTCGCCTCCTCGGCGACCGTGTAGACGCCACGGTGGACGTTGGCGTTGTGACGCTCGTAGTACTGGTTGAGCGCGTCGAGGACCTGCCGCGGCTTCTGCGAGGTCGCCGCGGAGTCGAGGTACACGATCTTCTTGCCGTCGTGGACCACGCGATCCAGGAGCGGGAAGTCCTTGCGGATCGCCTCGGTGTCGAGGAGGCCGGTCAGCCCCTGATGGGCGGAAGTCACGCGGATGCGCCACCCTTCACGTACTTGTCGTAGCCCTCGTTCTCCAGGACGTCGGCGAGCTCGGCGCCACCGGACTCGGCGATGCGGCCGTTCGCGAAGACGTGCACGAAGTCGGGCTTGATGTAGCGCAGGATGCGCGTGTAGTGGGTGATCAGCAGGGTGCCGACCTCACCGGTCTCGCGGACGCGGTTGACGCCCTCGGAGACGATGCGCAGGGCGTCGACGTCGAGGCCGGAGTCGGTCTCGTCGAGGATCGCGATCTTCGGCTTGAGGAGCTCCAGCTGGAGGATCTCGTGGCGCTTCTTCTCACCGCCGGAGAAGCCCTCGTTGACGTTGCGCTCGGCGAAGGCCGGGTCCATCTGGAGCTGCTCCATCGCGGACTTGACCTCCTTCACCCAGGTGCGCAGCTTGGGGGCCTCGCCGCGGACGGCGGTGGCGGAGGTGCGCAGGAAGTTGGAGACCGAGACGCCGGGGACCTCGACCGGGTACTGCATGGCGAGGAAGACGCCGGCGCGGGCGCGCTCGTCGACCGACATCTCCAGGACGTCCTCGCCGTCGAGGGTGACGGTGCCGCCGGTGACCGTGTACTTCGGGTGACCCGCGAGGGAGTACGCCAGGGTCGACTTGCCGGAGCCGTTGGGGCCCATGACGGCGTGGGTCTCGCCCTGCTTGATGGTCAGGTCGACGCCCTTGAGGATCTCGCGGGGGCCGTTCTCCGCCTCGACGGAGACGTGCAGGTCGTGGATTTCAAGCGTAGCCATGGGTGACTCAGGACTCCTGGGTGACGGAGACGAGCACATCGTCCCCTTCGATCTTTACGGGGTATACGGGGACGGGGCGCGTCGCGGGAAGGCCGGAGGGCTTGCCCGTGCGCAGGTCGAAGCTGGAGCCGTGCAGCCAGCACTCGATCGCGCAGTCCTCGACCTCGCCCTCCGAGAGGGAGACGTTCGCGTGCGAGCAGATGTCGTTGATCGCGTACACCTCGCCCTCGGTGTGCACGACCGACACCGGCGTGCCGTCGACCTCGACCCGCTTCGGGGTGTCGGCCTCCAGCTCGCTCAGCGCGCAGACTCGGACGAAGGCCATCAGACGGAGGCCTCCAGCTCGGCCTCGATCTTGGCGAGGAGTCGCTCCTGGACGTCCGGCAGACCGATCTGCTGGACGAGCTCCGCGAAGAAGCCGCGGACGACGAGGCGGCGGGCCTCGGCCTCCGGGATGCCGCGGGCCATCAGGTAGAAGAGCTGCTCGTCGTCGAAGCGGCCGGTGGCCGAGGCGTGACCGGCGCCGGCGATCTCGCCGGTCTCGATCTCCAGGTTCGGCACGGAGTCGACCCGGGCGCCGTCCGTGAGGACCAGGTTCCGGTTCAGCTCGTACGTGTCGGTGCCCTCGGCGGCGGCCTGGATGAGCACGTCGCCGATCCAGACGGCGTGCGCGTCCTGGCCCTGCAGCGCGCCCTTGTAGGCCACGTTGGACTTGCAGTGCGGGGTGTTGTGGTCGACCAGGAGGCGGTGCTCCTGGTGCTGGCCGGCGTCGGTGAAGTACAGGCCGAAGAGCTCGGCCTCGCCGCCGGGGGCCGCGTACGCCACGCGCGGGTGGATGCGGACGACGTCGCCGCCGAAGGTGACGACGACCGACTTGAAGGAGGCGTCGCGGCCGACCAGCGCGTTGTGCTGGGCGACGTGGACGGCCTTCTCGTCCCAGTCCTGGACGGAGACGACGGTCAGCTTGGCGCCGTCGCCGAGGACGTAGTCCACGTTGGCGGCGAGCACGGCGTCACCGGTGTGGTCGAGGACCACGACGGCCTCGGCGAAGGCGCCGAGCTCGATCACCTGGTGGCCGAAGGCGACGCCGCCCTGGCCGTGCACGGAGATGCGGATCGGCTCGGTGAGCACCGTCTCCTTGGCGACGGTGACGACCGAGGCCTTCTCGAAGGAGGAGTACGCCTGGGCGGCGACGCGGTCGACGGGCGTGCCGGCCTTGCCGAGGCGCTCGTCGTCGCGGCCGACGGTCTCCACGGTGACGCCCTCGGGGGCCTCGACCTCGACGCGGACGCCCTCGCCGGTGGCGACGGCGGTGCCGTCGTGGAGGCCGCGCAGTCGCGCCAGCGGGGTGAACCGCCACTCCTCCTCGCGGCCGTGCGGGACGGGGAAGTCCGCGACGTCGAAGGACGGGGGCGCGCTCATGCGCGTGGCGACGGTGGACTCGGCGGCCACCGCGATCGAGCCGGCGGTGGTGGAGCCCGCCGGGATGTTCTGAGCCTCAGCCATGGCTGTCGTGTTGCTCTCTTCCTACGTAACTACGCAAAGACCAGGGGGTACGGACGGCGGGGCGGCGTCAGCCGACCGCACCCTCCATCTGCAGCTCGATCAGCCGGTTGAGCTCCAGGGCGTACTCCATCGGGAGTTCCTTGGCGATGGGCTCGACGAAGCCGCGGACGATCATCGCCATGGCCTCGAACTCGGTGAGGCCGCGGCTCATCAGGTAGAAGAGCTGGTCCTCGGAGACCTTGGAGACGGTGGCCTCGTGGCCCATGGAGACGTCGTCCTCGCGCACGTCCACGTAGGGGTACGTGTCGGAGCGGGAGATCGTGTCGACGAGCAGCGCGTCGCACAGGACGTTGGACTTGGCGCCCGGGGCACCCTCGCCGATCTCGATGAGACCGCGGTAGGAGGTGCGGCCGCCGCCTCGCGCCACCGACTTGGAGACGATGTTGGAGGAGGTGTTCGGGGCCATGTGGACCATCTTGGCGCCGGCGTCCTGGTGCTGGCCCTCGCCCGCGAAGGCGATGGAGAGGGTCTCGCCCTTGGCGTGCTCGCCCATCAGGTAGACGGCCGGGTACTTCATGGTGACCTTGGAGCCGATGTTGCCGTCGACCCACTCCATGGTGGCGCCCTCGTAGGCGACGGCGCGCTTGGTCACCAGGTTGTAGACGTTGTTCGACCAGTTCTGGATGGTCGTGTAGCGGCAGCGGCCGCCCTTCTTCACGATGATCTCGACGACGGCGCTGTGCAGCGAGTCGGAGGAGTAGATCGGGGCGGTGCAGCCCTCGACGTAGTGGACGTAGGCGTCCTCGTCGACGATGATCAGCGTCCGCTCGAACTGGCCCATGTTCTCCGTGTTGATGCGGAAGTAGGCCTGGAGCGGGATCTCGACGTGCACGCCCTTCGGCACGTAGATGAACGAGCCGCCGGACCACACGGCCGTGTTCAGGGAGGCGAACTTGTTGTCGCCGACCGGGATGACGGTGCCGAAGTACTCCTTGAAGAGCTCCTCGTGCTCCTTCAGCGCGGTGTCGGTGTCGACGAAGATGACGCCCTGCTCCTCCAGGTCCTCGCGGATCTGGTGGTAGACGACCTCGGACTCGTACTGGGCGGCGACGCCGGCGACGAGGCGCTGCTTCTCCGCCTCCGGGATGCCGAGCTTGTCGTACGTGTTCTTGATGTCCTCCGGCAGGTCCTCCCAGGACTCGGCCTGCTTCTCGGTGGACCGCACGAAGTACTTGATGTTGTCGAAGTCGATGCCGGAGAGGTCGGAGCCCCAGGTCGGCATGGGCTTCTTGTCGAAGAGCCGCAGACCCTTGAGACGCAGCTTGAGCATCCACTCGGGCTCGTTCTTCTTCGAGGAGATGTCGCGGACGACGTCCTCGTTGAGACCGCGCTTGGCGGCGGCGCCGGCCGCGTCGGAGTCGGCCCAGCCGTACTCGTACCGACCCAGGCCCTCGAGCTCGGGGTGGCTGATCTCGGTGGTCATGCGGGGTTCCTCCCGGCCGTGCTTGCGGATGCTGATTCGGTGGTCTGTGGGGTGCCGTGCGGGATGAACGTGGTGCAGACGCCGTCACCATGCGCGATGGTGGCCAGACGCTGGACGTGCGTTCCCAGGAGGCGGGAGAAGAATTCCGTCTCCGCCTCACACAGCTGGGGGTACTGCTCGGCGACGTGGGCGACCGGGCAGTGGTGCTGGCAGAGCTGCTCGCCGACCGGCGCGTTCCGCGCAGTGGCAGCGTACCCGTCCGCCGTGAGGGCCTTGGCCAGTGCCTCGGTCCGCTGCGCGGGCTCGGCCGCCTCGACGGCCTCGCGGTACGCCCCGGCCTGGGCCTCGATCCGGTCGCGGGCGAAGGCGGCGACGGCCGCCTCTCCGCCGGCGTTGCGCTCGATCCAGCGGAGCGCCTCGACGGCGAGGGAGTCGTACGACTGGTCGAAGGCGTCCCGGCCGCAGTCGGTGAGCGCGAAGACCTTCGCGGGGCGGCCACGGGCCCTGGTCCCGTAGACGCGCTTCTCGCGGGCTTCGACGACGTTCTCGGCGACCAGCGAGTCGAGGTGGCGGCGGACGGCGGCCTGGGTGAGGCGGAGCCGTGCGGCCAGGTCGGCGACGGTCGAGGGCCCGTGGTCCAGGATCGACCGCGCGACCCGGTTGCGCGTGGAACGCTCTCGGGTCGCGAGTTCCTCCACCGGAGCCGCGCCAACGTTTTTCACAACGCCATTGTTGCGTAATTAATCGAGGAGTGACAAGCGGCGTCCGGGCCGGTGGTGGTGCGGTACGTCACTCAGGTAAGGCTTACCTGACCTGCGGAAACGATCATTGGTGGGATGAATCACCGGCCGCCCGACCAGGGCCTTCGGGCCCGCCCCGGGCCCCCGGCCGCGCCGCCGTCAGGCCACGCGGAGGCATCAGGCGCGCGAAGAACTCCGCGTCGCGGACGGCTGCGCCGCCGGGGTCGTTGTTGAAGAACGCGAACACGTCCGCGCCCTCCGGCCAGGCCGCCGCAATCCGGTCCGCCCAGGTCCCCAGCGCCCGGCGGCCGTAGCGGGGCCAGGGCCGGGCCCCGCCCTCGTGGAAGCGCACGTACCCCCAGTCCGCCGTCCGCCACAGCGGCGTCACCGGCCGCGAGCCCCGGTCCGCCCAGCACAGGGCGGCCCCGCGGTCCCTCAGAACCCCGGCGATCGACTCCGTCCACCACGAGTCGTGCCGCGGCTCGACCGCCACCCGCACCCCGGCCGGGAAACACGCGACCGCCTCGTCCAGCAGCCCCGCGTCCGCGCGCAGCGTCGGCGGCAGCTGGAGCAGGACGGGACCGAGCCGGTCCCCCAGTGCGTCCGCCCGCCCCATCAGCCGCTCCACGGGCTCCTCGGGGTCCTTCAGACGCTTGACGTGGGTGAGGAAGCGGCTCGCCTTCACCGCCATGACGAAGCCGGCGGGCGTCCGCTCCCGCCACGCGGCGAAGGTGTGGCGCTCGGGCAGCCGGTAGAAGGCGTTGTTGTTCTCCACGGCCGCGAACGAGCGCGCGTACTCCTCCAGCCAGAGCCGCTGCGGCAGGCCCTCGGGATAGAGCACGCCCCGCCAGTCCCGGTACTGCCAGCCGGACGTGCCGATGTACACGGGCATGTGCCGCCCCTTCCCCGTACGGGACGGCTCACCCGGGCCGGGAGGGCGCGTCCGGGTTCCGGCCGCGGCCGGAACCCGGGGGCGCGGCCCGCGCGCATCCGCCGGGTCCTTAGACTTCCGGACATGTCATACGAGTCCGTCGTCCAGGTCCGCGGCCTGGTCAAGCGGTACGGAAGCAAGACCGCCGTCGACGGCCTCGACCTCGACGTGCGGACCGGCACCGTCACCGCCGTCCTCGGCCCCAACGGGGCCGGCAAGACCACCACGATCGAGACCTGCGAGGGATACCGCCGCCCCGACGCCGGCACCGTCCGCGTCCTGGGCCTCGACCCGGTCGCCGACGCCGCCGCCCTGCGCCCCAGGATCGGCGTGATGCTCCAGTCCGGCGGCGTCTACTCCGGCGCCCGCGCCGACGAGATGCTCCGCCACATGGCGAAGCTCCACGCCCACCCGCTGGACGTCGACGCCCTGATCGAGCGCCTCGGCCTCGGCTCCTGCGGCCGTACGACCTACCGGCGGCTCTCCGGCGGCCAGCAGCAGCGCCTCGCGCTCGCCATGGCCGTCGTCGGCCGCCCCGAGCTCGTCTTCCTCGACGAGCCCACCGCCGGACTCGACCCGCAGGCCCGCCGCGCCACCTGGGAGCTGGTCCGCGAGCTGCGCGCCGACGGCGTGACCGTGGTCCTCACCACCCACTTCATGCAGGAGGCCGAGGAGCTCGCCGACGACGTCGCCATCGTCGACGCCGGCCGGGTCGCCGCCCAGGGCAGCCCCGAGGAGCTGTGCCGCGGCGGCGCCGAGAACACCCTGCGCTTCTCCGGTCGCCCCGGCCTCGACCTCGGCTCCCTGCTCAAGGCGCTCCCGGACGGCACGGCCGCCGCGGAAACGCTGCCCGGCACGTACCGGATCACCGGCGCCGTCGACCCCCAGCTGCTCGCCACCGTCACCACCTGGTGCGCCCAGCACGGGGTCATGCCCGACCGCATCTCGGTCGAGCGCCACACCCTCGAAGACGTCTTCCTGGAGCTGACCGGCAAGGAGCTGAGGTCGTGAGCACTGGTGCGTACACGCCGAAGCCGGGGGCCGCCCCCGTCGGGCGGATGATCGCCGCGCAGACCGCCCTGGAGACCAGGATGCTGCTGCGCAACGGCGAGCAGCTGCTCCTCACGGTGATCATCCCCTCGCTGCTCCTGGTGCTCTTCTCGACGGTCGACGTCGTCGACACGGGCTCCGGCAAGGCCGTCGACTTCCTCGCCCCCGGCGTCCTCGCGCTCGCCGTGATGTCCACCGCCTTCACCGGCCAGGCCATCGCCACCGGCTTCGAGCGGCGGTACGGGGTGCTCAAGCGGCTCGGCGCCTCACCGCTCCCCCGCTGGGCGCTCATGGCCGCCAAGACGCTCTCCGTCCTCGTGACCGAGGTCCTCCAGGTCGTCCTCCTGACCGCGATCGCCCTCGCGCTGGGCTGGTCGCCGCGGGGGAACCCCCTGTCCGTCCTGCTGCTCCTGGCCCTCGGCACGGCCGCCTTCTCCGGGCTCGGCCTGCTGATGGCCGGCACCCTGAAGGCCGAGGCCACGCTGGCCGCCGCCAACCTGGTCTTCCTGCTGCTCCTGGTGGGCGGCGGGGTCGTCGTCCCGCTGGAGAAGTTCGGCGCGGCGGGCGACGTGCTCGCGCTGCTCCCGATCTCCGCGCTCTCGGACGGGCTGCGCGACGTCCTCCAGAACGGGGCGTCGATGCCGTGGGGCGACGCGCTGATCCTGGCCGTCTGGGCGGTCCTGGGGCTCGGGGCGGCGGCGCGGTTCTTCCGCTGGGAGTAACCGTAAGGTTCCGTTCCGCCATATACGCCCCCCTCGTGAAAGCGCGCACAAGCGCCGCCCTACGATAGGGCCCGTGCAGACCCCCCTCGCCTACATCGCCCAGCGCTGGACCCCGTCCCCCCGGACGCTCCGGCGCGCCGCGCTCGCCGCCGTCGTGATGAGCGTGCTCATCATCGTCACGGGCGGCGCGGTCCGGCTGACCGGTTCCGGTCTCGGCTGCGACACCTGGCCGAAGTGCACGGACGACAGCCTCATCGTCACGCCCGAGCAGGGCTACCGGGGCGCGATCGAGTTCGGCAACCGGATGCTGACGTACGTCCTGTCGGCGGCGGTCGGCTGGGCGATCATCGCCGCCCGGTCCACCAAGCCGTGGCGGCGCGGGCTCACCCGGCTCGGCTGGGCCCAGTTCTGGATCGTGATGAGCAACGCCGTCATCGGCGGCATCACGGTGTGGATGGGCCTCAACCCGTGGACGGTGGCCGGCCACTTCCTCGCCGCGAACTCCCTGCTCACGGTCGCCGTCATCACCTGGCACCGCACCGGCGAGGGCGACACCGCCCCCCGGCCGCGCGTGCCGCGCCCGGTCCGGAAGCTGTCCTGGGCGATCACGATCGTCTCCGCGCTGCTGATCGTGCTCGGCACGACGGTGACCGGCGCCGGCAAGCACGCCGGCGACAGCAGCGACGTCCCGCGCATGCCGTGGGACTGGACGAACGCCGCCCACGTCCACGCGATCGCCGCCTGGGTCGTCTGCGCCCTCGCCCTCGCCATGTGGCTGGTCCTGCGCGTGGTGGACGCCCCCGACGACACCCGGGCCCGCGCCCGCGACCTGCTGATCGTGCTGCTGGGCCAGGGCGTGATCGGTTACGTCCAGTACTTCACGGGCGTCCCGGAGCTCCTGGTCGCCGCCCACATGCTCGGCTCGTCCCTGATGTGGATCGCCGTACTGCGCCTGGCCCTGAGCCTGCGCGAGCGCCCGCTCGTCCACCCCGGCATCCCCGCCCAGGCGGACCCGGAGCTGGCGACCACGGCCTGACGGTTCAGGTGAGGCGGTAGACGCGGCGGGCGTTGTCCGCCGCGATCATCTCGGCCACCCGCTGCGCGTCCGTACGGGACCAGGCACCGTCCATGACCCACTCGCCGAGCACCCGGGTGAGCGCCGAGCGGAACGCGCTCGCCGCGACCACGTGCAGCTCGGGCAGCCCCCGGGCACCGCTGGAGAACAGCAGCTTGCCGAACGGCGCCCGCTCCAGGACCTCGGCGAGGACGGCGGCCGCCCGGGCGCCCGTGTGGGCGAGTACGGGGCCGAGGTCGGCGTACACGTGCGGGTGAAGTCCGGTCAGGTACGCGGCCGCGCGGTGGTACGGGTAGCGGTGCAGCAGCACCAGGTCGGTGCCGAGCCCCGCGGTGGCGGCGGCGAAGCCCCTCAGGGCGGCCGGATCCTCCGTGTGCAGCTGGAGGGGGCGCCCGGCCGTGACCGCGATCCAGAGCAGATGGCGCAGCAGGACGGGGTCGTCGATCGGGCCGCCGGCCGCGCGGTCGGCCAGCCAGCGCCCGGCGGCCCCGCGCGCCTCTCCGGGGCCGGGGGGTTCGGGCAGGGCCGCGAGCCCGCCCCGTACCGCCGAAGCCGAACTGAACGCGACCGCGTCCGCGGCGGCCCCGTGGACGGCCTCGGCGAGGTTCGCGAGGAAGGCCTCGACGGTGTCCGAGGTGTCGGCGACCCGCTCGGCGAGGGGTTCGAGGCGGACGACCTCGTGGGCTTCGGCGGCGCCCGCGGCACTGAGCTCGGCGGGCGGCGTGAGATCGCCGGGGAGCCCGGTGTCGACCAGGTAGGCGGAGATCCCGGAGGCGCGTAGGAGCCTGCGGCCGGCCTCGGCGGCGCCGAGTTCCCGGCGGCGGGCGAGGTAGCGGGCGGGCGGGCAGTGCGGTTCCAGGCCGAGGAGCGGCGGGCACCAGCGGCGCACGGCGAAGCCGGTCTGGGTGTCGAAGAAGGTGGTGCCGGCTGCGGGCGGTACGACGGCTCCGCCCAGGTGGGCGCCGAGGTGGGCCTCGAAGGTGCCGAGGCCGAGCTCCGTGCGGAGCACCCCGTGGCAGTACTGGTCCACCAGGCGCGGCATGTCGATCATCTCGGGGGGCTCCCTGTGTGGACGTGTCTCCACACGTCCTAACGGGTGAGCCCCGCGCGAGGTTGCCGCCTCAGCTGTTGGAGGGTCCGCCGATCTGGATGCCGGCCATCCGGGTCCACTCGTACGGGCCCGTGGCGACCTTGGCGGCGAACTCGCCGTCGAACTCCTCGTGAAGGGTCAGACCGGCCTTCTCGGCGGCCTGCCGCGCGATCTCGTGCGTGCGCGCGACGAGGTCTCCCCAGCCGCCGTCGGCGCCGACCAGGACGATCCGGGTGCCCGCCTGGCCGATGTGCGCGAGGTGCCCCTCGCAGCCGCCGTGCGCCTTGGAGAAGGCCTGGATCTCCTTGGCGAGCCGGGCCGCCCTGCGCTCTTCCTGCTTCGTTTCTGCCATGACACGGATGCTACCGAGGGGTAGATCGACTGGCGACGGCCGGGCCGTGTGGGCTGTCCCACGTGACCCGGCCGTCTGCCGTACGTCCTCAGATGAGCGCGCCGTCTCAGCGCAGGAAGGGGTCCACCGCGACCGCCACGAAGAGCAGCGAGACGTAGGTGATGGACCAGTGGAAGAGGCGCATCTCCTTGAGCTTGGCGCCCGTCACCTCCGCCTTGGCGCGGTTGAGGAGCGCGTGCGCCTCCCAGAGCCACCAGCCGCCGGTGAGCAGCGCCACCGCGGTGTAGAACCAGCCCGTGTAGCCCAGCGGGGTGAGCAGCAGGGAGACGGCGACCATGACCCAGCTGTAGATCACGATCTGCTTGGCGACGACCTTGTTGGAGGCGAGGACCGGCAGCATCGGCACGCCCGCGCGCGCGTAGTCCTCCTTCACCTTCATCGACAGCGGCCAGTAGTGCGGCGGCGTCCAGAAGAAGATGACGAGGAAGAGGATGACCGCGGCCCACGACATCGAGTCGGTCACGGCCGACCAGCCGATGAGCACCGGCAGGCAGCCGGCGATGCCGCCCCAGACGATGTTCTGCGCGGTGCGCCGCTTCAGGATCATCGTGTAGACCACGACGTAGAAGAGGAGCGCGCCGAGCGAGAGCGCGGCGGACAGCCAGTTGACGAGCAGGCCGAACCAGAGCGTGGAGACCACGGCGAGGGTGAGCCCGAAGACCAGGCCCTCGCGCGGGGTGAGCACCCCGGTGACGAGCGGACGCTGGGACGTGCGGTCCATCAGTGCGTCGATGTCCCGGTCGATGTACATGTTCAGCGCGTTGGCGCCGCCCGCCGAGAGGTAGCCGCCGAAGCAGGTGGCGAGCACCAGCCAGAGGTTCGGCACACCCTGTTCGGCGAGGAACATCACCGGAACGGTCGTGATGAGCAGCAGTTCGATGATTCGCGGCTTGGTCAGCGCCACGAATGCCTTGACGCGGGCCCCGAACGGCCTATGGCCTCCCGGGCTGGGAGTCAAGACGACCCCTGCGGGTCGGGACTCGACGGCCGTCACGCACACCCCTGACAGAGAAATTCCCAGCAAGCCACCCGAGTGAAGACGGGGTAAAGCTTGCGCGTACCACGCCACTGTAGACGTTGCCCAGACGCCGATCTTCGCGGGGGTGGGGTCGTGTTGGCGGGGTACGTCCCAAGGGGTGGACACGGTTCGGGGCGGCTTCGGGCGCGCCCCGGGAGGCGAACTCGTACGACCACCGGCACTCTTGCTGTGTCCTTTCATTTCTCCGCTCATTTGAGGGGCATGGACACGAAAAGAGGGGCGTTCCGCGGGGGTAGGCTCGACAACGCCGGTACACCCTCAGTCACCGGCTCACGACATGTGGAGAGGAGCCCTGACCCAGGGTGAGCACTAAGCCGACCACCACAGACCTCGAGTGGACCGAATTGGACCAGCGGGCCGTCGACACCGCCCGCCTTCTGGCCGCGGACGCCGTACAGAAGGTCGGCAACGGCCATCCCGGTACGGCGATGAGCCTTGCACCGGCCGCGTACACCCTCTTCCAGAAGGTGATGCGGCACGACCCGGCCGACCCCGAGTGGGTCGGGCGTGACCGGTTCGTCCTCTCCGCCGGCCACTCGTCCCTGACCCTGTACACCCAGCTCTACCTGGGTGGCTTCGGTCTCGAACTGGACGACCTGAAGGCCTTCCGCACCTGGGGCTCGAAGACCCCGGGCCACCCGGAGTACGGCCACACCGCCGGCGTCGAGACGACCACGGGCCCGCTGGGCCAGGGCGTCGCCAACGCCGTGGGCATGGCGATGGCCGCCCGCTACGAGCGCGGCCTGTTCGACCCGGAGGCCGCCGACGGCACCTCGCCGTTCGACCACCGGATCTACGTGATCGCCGGTGACGGCTGCCTGCAGGAGGGCATCTCCGCGGAGGCGTCCTCGCTCGCCGGCCACCAGAAGCTCGGCAACCTGATCATGCTGTGGGACGACAACCACATCTCGATCGAGGGCGACACCGAGACCGCCGTGTCCGAGGACACGATGAAGCGGTACGAGGCGTACGGCTGGCACGTCCAGCGCGTCGAGCCCAAGGCCGACGGCGACCTGGACCCGGCCGCGCTGTACGCGGCGATCAAGGCCGCCGAGGCCGAGACCGAGCGCCCGTCGTTCATCGCGATGCGCTCGATCATCGCCTGGCCGGCGCCGAACGCGCAGAACACCGAGGCCGCGCACGGCTCGGCGCTCGGCGACGAGGAGATCGCGGCCACCAAGCGCGTCCTGGGCTTCGACCCGGAGCAGACCTTCGAGGTCTCCGACGAGGTCATCGCGCACACCCGCGCGCTCGGCGACCGCGGCCGCGAGGCCCGCGCCGCGTGGGAGAAGCAGCTCTCCGAGTGGCGTACGGCCAACCCGGAGCGTGCCGCCGAGTTCGACCGCATCCAGGCGAACGAGCTGCCGGCCGGCTGGGCCGAGAAGCTCCCGGTCTTCGAGACGGGCAAGGGTGTCGCCACCCGTGCCGCCTCGGGCCAGGTCCTCAAGGCGCTCGGCGCGGTCATCCCGGAGCTGTGGGGCGGCTCGGCCGACCTCGCCGGCTCGAACAACACGACGATCGACAAGACGTCGTCGTTCCTGCCGGAGGGCAACCCGCTGCCGGAGGCCGACAAGTACGGCCGCACGATCCACTTCGGCATCCGCGAGCACTCCATGGCCGCGGAGATGAACGGCATCGCGCTGCACGGCAACACGCGCGTCTACGGCGGCACCTTCCTGGTGTTCTCCGACTACATGCGCAACGCGGTGCGGCTTTCCGCGCTGATGCACCTGCCGGTGACGTACGTCTGGACCCACGACTCGATCGGTCTGGGCGAGGACGGCCCGACGCACCAGCCGGTGGAGCACCTGGCCTCGCTGCGCGCGATCCCGGGTCTGAACGTGGTCCGTCCGGCCGACGCCAACGAGACGGCGCTCGCCTGGCGCGAGATCATGCAGCGGCACACCAAGGTCTTCGGCAAGGGCGCCCCGCACGGTCTGGCGCTCACCCGCCAGGGCGTGCCGACGTACGCCCCGAACGAGGACACCGTCAAGGGCGGCTACGTGCTCTTCGACGCCGAAGGCGGCGAGGCGCAGGTCGTGCTGATCGGCACGGGCTCCGAGGTGCACCTGGCCGTCGAGGCCCGGGAGCAGCTCCAGGCCGCCGGCGTCCCGACCCGGGTGGTCTCGATGCCGTCCGTGGAGTGGTTCGAGGAGCAGGACCAGGCGTACAGGGACTCGGTCCTGCCGCCGTCGGTCAAGGCCCGGGTCGCGGTCGAGGCCGGCATCGGCCTCACGTGGCACAAGTACGTCGGTGACGCCGGCCGGATCGTCTCCCTGGAGCACTTCGGTGCCTCGGCGGACGCGAAGGTCCTCTTCCGCGAGTTCGGGTTCACGCCGGAGGCGATCGTCGCCGCCGCGCGGGAATCCCTGGCCGCCGCCGCGCGCTGACGTCCATACGTACGACTTAATTGGAGATGCAACTCCCATGACAGACGCTCTCAAGCGCCTCTCCGACGAAGGCGTCGCGATCTGGCTGGACGACCTCTCGCGCCAGCGGATCACGTCCGGCAACCTGGCCGAGCTGATCGACCAGAGCCACGTGGTCGGTGTCACCACGAACCCGTCCATCTTCCAGAAGGCCATCTCGGAGGGGCACGGCTACGACCAGCAGCTCGCCGACCTGGCCGCCCGCAAGGTGACCGTCGACGAGGCCATCCGCATGATCACGACGGCGGACGTCCGTGACGCCGCCGACATCCTGCGGCCGGTCTTCGACGCGACCGACGGCCAGGACGGCCGGGTCTCCATCGAGGTCGACCCCCGTCTCGCCCACGACACGGCCGCCACCATCGCCGAGGCCAAGCAGCTGGCCTGGCTGGTGGACCGTCCCAACACCCTGATCAAGATCCCGGCCACCAAGGCGGGTCTGCCGGCGATCACCGAGGTCATCGGCCTCGGCATCAGTGTCAACGTCACGCTGATCTTCTCGCTGGAGCGCTACCGCGAGGTCATGGACGCCTACCTGGCGGGCCTGGAGAAGGCCAAGGAGCGCGGCCTGGACCTCTCCAAGATCCACTCGGTGGCCTCCTTCTTCGTCTCCCGCGTGGACACGGAGATCGACAAGCGCCTGACCGCCCTCGGCACCGACGAGGCGAAGGCGCTCAAGGGCAAGGCCGCCCTGGCCAATGCCCGTCTGGCCTACGAGGCGTACGAGGAGGTCTTCTCCTCGGACCGCTGGGCCGCCCTCGACAAGGCGCAGGGCAACAAGCAGCGTCCGCTGTGGGCCTCGACCGGCGTCAAGGACCCGGCGTACAAGGACACCCTGTACGTCGTGGACCTGGTCGCCCCCGGCACGGTGAACACCATGCCGGAGGCCACCCTGGAGGCCACCGCCGACCACGGCGAGGTCACCGGTGACACCGTCCGCGGCACCTACGCGCAGTCCCGCGCCGAGCTGGAGGCCGTCGAGAAGCTGGGCATCAGCTACGACGACGTCGTCCAGCTCCTGGAGGACGAGGGCGTCGACAAGTTCGAGGCCGCCTGGAACGACCTGCTCAAGTCCACCGAGGCGGAGCTCCAGCGCCTCGCACCTTCGGAGGCGTAAGCACTTTGAGCGCAGTCCACGGAGCCAACCCGCTCCGTGACGCCGCAGACCGACGGCTCCCGCGCATCGCGGGGCCGTCGGGCCTGGTGATCTTCGGCGTCACGGGCGATTTGTCCCGTAAGAAGCTGATGCCCGCCGTCTACGACCTGGCCAACCGCGGCCTGCTGCCGCCGGGCTTCTCGCTCATCGGCTTCGCCCGCCGCGAGTGGGCGGACGAGGACTTCGCGCAGGAGGTCTACGAAGCCGTCAAGCAGCACGCGCGCACCCCCTTCCGCGAGGAGGTGTGGCAGCAGCTGATCCAGGGCATGCGGTTCGTCCAGGGCGACTTCGACGACGACACGGCCTTCGAGCAGCTCAAGTCGACGATCGAGGAGCTCGACAAGGCACAGGGCACGGGCGGCAACTTCGCCTTCTACCTGTCCGTGCCGCCGAAGTTCTTCCCGCTCGTCGTCCAGCAGCTCAAGAAGCACGGCCTGGCCGACCAGAAGGACGGCTCCTGGCGCCGCGCGGTCATCGAGAAGCCCTTCGGCCACGACCTGGTCTCCGCCAAGGAGCTCAACGAGGTCGTCCACGAGGTCTTCCCGCCCGAGGCGGTCTTCCGGATCGACCACTACCTCGGCAAGGAGACCGTCCAGAACATCCTGGCGCTCCGCTTCGCCAACACGCTCTTCGAGCCGATCTGGAACCGGTCGTACGTCGACCACGTGCAGATCACCATGGCCGAGGACATCGGCATCGGCGGCCGCGCCGGCTACTACGACGGCATCGGCGCCGCCCGTGACGTCATCCAGAACCACCTGCTCCAGCTGCTCGCGCTGACCGCGATGGAGGAGCCCGCCTCCTTCGACGCCGACGCGCTGGCCGCCGAGAAGACCAAGGTCCTCGGCGCGGTGAAGCTGCCCAGGGACCTGGGCGAGTCCACGGTCCGCGGCCAGTACGCGGCCGGGTGGCAGGGCGGCGCGAAGGCCGTCGGCTACCTCCAGGAAGACGGCATCGACCCCCAGTCGAAGACCGACACCTACGCGGCCATCAAGCTGGAGATCGACAACCGCCGCTGGGCGGGCGTCCCGTTCTACCTGCGGACCGGCAAGCGCCTGGGCCGCCGCGTCACCGAGATCGCGGTCGTCTTCCAGCGCGCCCCGCACTCCCCCTTCGACCACACCGCGACCGAGGAGCTCGGCCGCAACGCCATCGTGATCCGGGTCCAGCCGGACGAGGGCGTGACGGTGCGGTTCGGCTCCAAGGTGCCCGGCACCCAGATGGAGATCCGGGACGTGTCGATGGACTTCGCGTACGGCGAGTCCTTCACGGAGTCCAGCCCCGAGGCGTACGAGCGGCTCATCCTCGACGTCCTGCTCGGCGACTCCAACCTCTTCCCGCGGGTCGAGGAGGTCGAGCTGTCCTGGAAGATCCTCGACCCGATCGAGCAGTTCTGGGACACGCACGGCAAGCCCGCGCAGTACCAGTCCGGGACCTGGGGTCCGGTCGAGGCGGACGAGATGCTCGCACGAGACGGCAGGAGCTGGCGCCGGCCATGAAGACCGACCTGACGGACACCACGTCCTCCAAGATCAACAAGGCGCTGGTGCTCGGGCGGCGGGCGATCGGCACGCCGGCCGTCGGCATGGTGCTCACCCTCGTGATCGTCACCGACGAGGAGAACGCCTACGACGCGCTCAAGGCGGCCAACGAGGCGTCCCGCGAGCACCCCTCGCGGACCCTCGTCGTCATCAAGCGGGTCTCGCGCTCCCCGCGGGACCGCGCGCAGGCGCGGCTCGACGCCGAGGTCCGCCTCGGCGCCGACGCCAGCACCGGCGAGACGGTGGTGCTCCGGCTGTACGGCGAGGTCGTCGACCACGCCCAGTCGGTGGTGCTGCCGCTGCTCCTCCCCGACGCCCCCGTCGTCGTCTGGTGGCCGGTGAACGCGCCGTCCGACCCGGCGAACGACCCGCTGGGCGCGCTCGCCCAGCGCCGGGTGACCGACACGTACGCCGCCGAGCAGCCCATCCAGGAGCTGACCGCGCGCGCGGACGCGTACACCCCTGGCGACACGGACCTCTCGTGGACCCGGATCACGCCGTGGCGCTCGATGCTGGCCGCCGCGCTCGACCAGGTCGTGTGCGAGGTCACCTCGGCCGAGGTGGAGGGCGAGGAGTTCAACCCGAGCGTCGAGCTGCTCGCGATGTGGCTCGCGGACCGGCTGAAGGTGCCGGTCCGGCGCGCGAAGTCGGCCGGCCCCGGTCTCACCTCCGTACGGATGGAGACCAACGCCGGCCCGATCGTGCTCGACCGGCCGGACGGCTCGCTCGCCACGCTCTCCATAGAGGGGCAGCCGGACCGTGCGGTGGCGCTCAAGCGCCGCGAGACGGCCGAGCTGATCGCGGAGGAGCTGCGCCGGCTCGACCCGGACGACACCTACGCGACGGCGCTCAGGTTCGGTGTGGAGCGGCTCGACGAGGAGGCGGCGACCATCGCCCCCGAGACCGTCGTGGACACGGTCGTCGAGACGGTCGTGGAGCCCGCCGCGGAGACGGCCGCGGAAGCGGCTCCGGCCGCCAAGCCCGCCCCGAAGAAGGCCCCGGCCAAGAAGGCGGCGGCCAAGTGAGCACCCCCCAGCTGGTCGTCCACCGCGACAAGGAGCTGATGGCCGAGGCCGCCGCGGCCCGGCTGATCACGAAGATCGTGGACGCCCAGGCCTCCCGCGGCTCCGCCTCGATCGTGCTCACCGGCGGCCGCAACGGCAACGGCCTGCTCGCGGCGCTCGGTTCGGCGCCCGCGCGGGACGCGGTCGACTGGTCGCGGCTCGACCTGTGGTGGGGCGACGAGCGGTACCTGCCCGAGGGCGACCCCGAGCGGAACGTCACCCAGGCCCGGGCCGCGCTGCTCGACCGGGTGCCGCTCGACCCGGCACGGGTGCACGCCATGCCGGCCTCGGACGGACCGTACGGCGACGACGTCGACGCCGCCGCGGCGGCGTACGCGGAGGAGCTGGCCGCCGCCGCGGGTCCCGGTGACCACGGCGGGGTGCCGACCTTCGACGTGCTGATGCTGGGTGTCGGCCCGGACACGCACGTGGCCTCGCTCTTCCCGGAGCTGCCGGCGGTCCGCGAGACCGAGCGGACGGTTGTCGGGGTGCACGGCGCGCCGAAGCCGCCGCCGGTCCGGATCTCGCTGACCCTCCCGGCCATCCGGGCGGCGCACGAGGTCTGGCTGCTCGCGGCCGGAGAGGACAAGGCGAAGGCCGCAGCGATCGCGCTGTCGGGCGCGGGCGAGGTGCAGGCCCCGGCGGCCGGGGCCTACGGGCTCTCGCGCACGCTGTGGCTGCTCGACGCGGCGGCCGCGTCGGAGCTGCCGCGGAGCCTGTATCCGCCGGCCTCGGCCTGACTCCCCTGTACGGAGGCCCGGTTCACCTCTCGGTGGGCCGGGCCTCCGGCGTATCCAGGAACGGCGCGAGGAGCCCCGGTACGGCCTCGGCGGCGAAGGCGAGGCCCTGACCCTCGCCCGCGTCGCGCACCGCGTAGGCGCCCGCTCCGGCCGCCGTGGTGGCGGTGAGGGTCAGGAGTCCGGCCCGGCGCTGGAAGTACGACTGCCTGACGGTCCAGCCGATGACGCCGGAGCGCTGCAGGGCGACCGTGGTCCGCCGGACGGTGCCCGAACGGGCCACCAGGAAGCCGCCGCTGACGCCGTGTCCGAGGGCGCGGTACGCGTCGAGGGCGAGCAGCACGGCGACCGGCCCGAGGACGAGGGCCCAGCCGGCCGCCACGTACAGCAGGACCGGCGTGAGGAGCGGGCCGAGGGCGGCGAGGACCGCGACGGGGCCGAGGACGCTCCACGCGGCCCGGCGCAGCCGCCTGGCGCGGGCGGCCCGGGGGTGGGCGGCGAGGGGCGCCCCGGTCGGCGGCTCCGGCTCGCGCAGCACCAGGGCGGCGACCCGCTCGGCGCGCTCCCGGGGAGCGGCGGGCAGCAGGTTCTTCAGGTCGGCGTGCTTGTCCTCGTCGTCCTCGGCGAGGCCGGTGGCGACGGCGTCGACGCGGGCGGCGCCGAACAGCCGTACGCCGAGCGGCTCGACGAGCTCGATCCCGCGCAGCCGGCGCTCCTCCAGCGTGACGGACCGGGCGGTGAACAGTCCCCGGCGGACGCGGAGGGTGCCGCCGGGCTCGCGCTCCAGGCGGTAGTTCCACCACATCTCGATCCAGAGGCCGAGGGCGCCGACGGTCCCGGCGGCGGTGGCGAGCAGGACCAGGTCGACGATCGTCCAGGTCAGGGAGGTGCCCCGGAAGCGGTCCCCTATCCAGTCGATGACCTCCGTCCGGGCGCCGAACCAGTCGCTGACCTGGAGGACGGCGCCGGCCGCGGCGCCGCCGAGGGCGGGGGCGAGGAAGGAGACGGGGGCGTAGCGGATCCAGCGCGGGTCGAGGGCGGCCAGGACGCCGTCGTGGTCCGGCTCCCCGGCGACGGCGGTGCGGCCGAGGAGCTCCCGGCGGAGCCGCTCGCCCTCGGCGCGGGTGACCAGGTCGAGTTCGAGGGTGGACTCGCCGCCGACGGTGTTCTCGCCGGTGCCGATGCGGACCTTGACGAGGCCGAGGACGCGCTGGAGGGGGTTGGCGGTGAGGTCGACGCTGCGGATCCGCTCCCGGGCCAGGGAACGGCGCTTGAGCAGCAGGAGCCCGGTGTGGAGGTCGACCCTCTCGGGGCCGACGCGGTAGCGGGTGCGGCGCAGCCGGACCCGGTCGCCGACCGTCCCGACCAGGACGAGCAGGACGACGCCCGAGAGGACCCAGGCGAAGGCCTGCCCCAGGGACCCGCCGCTCGAGAGGCCCGCCACGGCCGGGAGGGCCGCGCCGCCGGCCACCCCGCAGAAGACGACGGCGTCGGCGAACAGGGTCCGCGGGTCGAGCCGCCGCCACTCCTCGGTCATGTGGCGTCCCCGGGGGTGGCCCGGGTGAGGGCGGTGAGCCGTTCGGCGAGCTCGGCGGCGAGCTCGTGGTCGAGGCCCCCGATGCGGATCGCCCCCTTGGAGGAGGCGGTGGTGACGGTGACGGTGGCGAGCCGGAAGGCCTGCTCCAGCGGGCCGCGCACGGTGTCGACCGTCTGGATCCGGGACATCGGGGCGATCCGCCACTCCTGCCACAGGGCGCCGGTGCGCACGTAGACGGCCTCGTCGGTGACCTCCCAGCGGTGCACCCGGAACCACCAGGCGGGGAGGAACGCGGTGCAGACCAGGCCCAGGGCCGCCGCGGCCCCGGCCGCGAGCAGCAGCCAGGACCGGGCGGGCCCGAGGAACGCCCCGAGGACGGCGAGCACCGCCACCGGCACGGCGGTGGCCGCCAGGAGCCGGCTGCGCCACCAGGCGACGGCCCGCTCGTCGACGGCGTTCCTGGGCGGCCGCAGCCGCACCGCGTCCTCCCCCTTCACCCGGTTACCGTCCGCGCAGCGAGCGGTAGACCGAGACGAGTCCGGCGGTGGAGCTGTCGAGCTGCTCGGCTCCCTCTCCCTTCGTCAGGACCGGCTCGATCTTCTTGGCGAGGACCTTGCCGAGCTCGAC
This sequence comes from Streptomyces sp. NPDC006197, assembly GCF_040613865.1. Lineage (NCBI taxonomy): Bacteria > Bacillati > Actinomycetota > Actinomycetes > Kitasatosporales > Streptomycetaceae > Streptomyces > Streptomyces sp. NPDC006197. The sequence continues at coordinate 25,210 of NZ_JBEXSZ010000070.1, forward strand.
GCCCCACTGGTCGAAGGAGTCGATGTTCCAGATCGCGCCCTGGACGAAGACCTTGTGCTCGTAGAGCGCGATCAGCTGGCCGAGGACGGACGGGGTGAGCGCGTCGGCGAGGATCGTGGTGGTCGGGTGGTTGCCCCGGAAGGTCTTGTGCGGGACGAGTTCCTCGGCGACGCCCTCGGCCCGTACCTCCTCGGGCGTCTTGCCGAAGGCGAGCGCCTGGGTCTGGGCGAAGAAGTTGGCCATGAGCAGGTCGTGCTGGGCGACGAGCCCGGGCAGCAGGTCCTCGACGGGGCGGGCGAAGCCGATGAAGTCGGCGGGGATGACCTTGGTGCCCTGGTGGATCAACTGGTAGTAGGCATGCTGGCCGTTGGTCCCGGGGGTGCCCCAGACGACGGGGCCGGTCTGCCAGTCGACCCGGTTGCCCTCGCGGTCCACCGACTTGCCGTTGGACTCCATGTCGAGCTGCTGGAGGTAGGCGGTGAACTTGGACAGGTAGTGGGAGTACGGCAGGACGGCGTGCGACTGGGCGTCGAAGAAGGCGCCGTACCAGACGCCGAGGAGGCCGAGGAGCAGCGGTGCGTTCTCCTCGGGCGGGGCGGTGCGGAAGTGCTCGTCGACGAGGTGGAAGCCGTCGAGCATCTCGCGGAAGCGCTCCGGGCCGATGGCGATCATCAGGGAGAGGCCGATGGCGGAGTCGTAGGAGTAGCGGCCGCCGACCCAGTCCCAGAACTCGAACATGTTCGCGGTGTCGATGCCGAACTCCTCGACCTTCTCGGCGTTGGTCGAGAGGGCCACGAAGTGCTTGGCGACGGCCTCCTGGCCGGCGCGCAGCCCGGTGAGGAGCCAGTTCCGCGCGGAGGTGGCGTTGGTGATCGTCTCGATGGTGGTGAAGGTCTTCGAGGCGACGATGAACAGCGTCTCGGCGGGGTCGAGGTCGCGGACGGCCTCGTGGAGGTCGGCGCCGTCGACGTTGGAGACGAAACGGAACGTCAGGTCCCGCTGGGTGTAGGAGCGCAGGACCTCGTAGGCCATGGCGGGGCCGAGGTCGGAGCCGCCGATGCCGATGTTGACGATGTTCTTGACGGGCCGTCCGGTGTGGCCGGTCCACTCGCCCGCGCGGACCTTGTCGGCGAACGCGGCCATCTTGTCGAGGACGGCGTGGACGCCGGGGACGACGTTCTCCCCGTCGACCTCGATGACGGCCCCGCGGGGGGCGCGCAGCGCGGTGTGGAGCACCGCCCGGTCCTCGGTGGTGTTGATCTTCTCGCCGCGGAACATGGCGTCGCGGAGCTCGGCGACGCCGGTGACGGCGGCCAGTTCCCTCAGCAGGGCCAGCGTCTCGCCGGTGACGAGGTGCTTGGAGTAGTCCAGGTGGAGGTCGCCGACGCGCAGGGTGTAGTCGGTGCCCCGCGCCGGGTCGGCGGCGAACAGTTCGCGCAGATGGGTGTCGCCCAGCTGCTCACGGTGCTTGCCGAGGGCCGCCCACTCGGGCAGCCGGTTGAGCCTGTTGCGGCCTTCGCTTGTCATCTCGGACATCGCCCACTTCTTCTCGTACTGCTTGTCTGCCCCGCTGCAACCCCAAACCTAATTGATCAGGGGGCCCAGCGACGCGACGGCGAGCGCGAACAGCGCCGCCGCGAGGAGGGCCGGTGTGTGCGGCCCCAGGCCGGCGGCCGCGGCTCCGCCGAGGAGCGCGCCGAGCGGCGCGCCCGCGACGGCGAGGGTGCGGAAGGCCGCGGCGATGCGGCCGAGCATCCCCTCGGGGGCGCGCTCCTGCATGAGGGTCGTCTGCTGGACGTTCCACACCGTCCCCATCAGGCCGAACACCGCCATGGCCCCGATCGACACCCCGAGGACGGGCACCGCGCCCATCAGGACCAGACAGGCGGTCTGGACGGTCCCGGCGAGGAACACGGCGCGTATGCGTCCGGTCCGCTCGGCGATCCGCCGGGCCAGGAAGCCGCCGGTGACGGCGCCCAGGGCGTAGGCCGTGATCGTGGCGGCGTACGCCGTGTTCCCCGCGGTTCCTGTCGGGCGGCCGTCCGTCACGTGGACGACGAGGGTGGCGATGAGGGCGCCCATGCCGATGTTGCAGAGGGTGGTCGCGGTGCAGAGCCATCGCAGGGGCCGGTCCGCGCGCAGGACGGCGAGGCCTTCGGCCATCTCGGCGCGGAGCGTGGACCCGGCCGGGCGGGGCGGCCGCTCGGGCGCGCCGGTCCGCAGGGAGGCGACGAGGAGCGCTGCCAGGACGTAGGTGAGCGCGTCGGCCGCGTACGGGACGGCGGGCCCGGCGAGGAGCAGGACGGGCACGGCCGGTCCGGCGAGGAGACCGCCGGCGAGCTGCTGGCCGGTCATCAGGCGCGCGTTGGCCCCGGCCAGGGTCTCGGCGGGGACGAGCGCGGGCAGCAGGGCGGTGGCCGCGTTGTCGAAGAGGGTCTGGAGGGTGGTGAGGGCGAAGGCGAGGGCGAGCAGCAGGGCGACGGAGGCGTGTCCGAGGGCGACGGCGGCGGCGAAGGCGGCGACGAGTCCGGCGCGGACGAGGTCGACGGCCCACATGGCCCGCCGCTGGTCGACGCGGTCGGCGACGGCACCGCCGAGGAGTCCGAAGAGCAGCCAGGGCAGGAAGCCGCAGGCGGTGACGGAGGCGATGAGGAGGGGGTCGTCGGTGAGCGTGGCGGCGAGCAGCGGCAGCGCGGCGGTGCGCAGCGAGTCGCCGAACCGGGAGACGACCGCGGCCGTCCACAGCCGTCCGAAGCCGCCCCGCCAGGCGGGCGCGGCCCTGCTGCCGCTCACTGCCTCCGTCGCCGCCACGGCGCCTCCTCGGTCTGGTGGTCTCCCCGTCGTACCGACCGTAGAGGACGCCACTGACAACGCCCCGATTCCGCCCCGGACGCACGAACGGGCCTTGCCCGCGAACCGAGTTCGCGGGCAAGGCCCGTTCGTCACACCGTCACACCGTGCTTCAGATCTCGCCGCGCAGCTTGGCCAGCGCCTCGGCGAGGATCGCCTCGCCGTCCGCGTCGCTGCGCCGCTCACGCACATAGGCGAGGTGGGTCTTGTACGGCTCCGTGCGCGGCGGGTCCGGCGGGTTGTCCCGGTCCTGGCCCGCCGGGAAGCCGCAGCGCGGGCAGTCCCAGGTGTCCGGGACCGCCGCGTCGCTGGCGAAGCTCGGCTGCGTCTCGTGCCCGTTCGAGCACCAGAAGGAGATGCGGAGGCGCGGTGCCGACTCGCCCCGCTCGGCCTCCCCCATCGGCCCCGCTCCGACCCGGCTTCCCCGGATCGCGTTGCCACTTGCCACGGTCGTAACTCCCTGCGTGATGGTGCTCGAAGATGCCCCAGTCTACGTAAGGCCCAACGCGCGTCCAGTGTTCGGAGTTACCCGTCCAACTTCATCAGCAGACCGAGTACCACAATGCAGGCGAACCAGCACAGACCCACCACGACCGTGATCCGGTCCAGGTTCCGCTCGGCGACCGAGGAGCCGCCGACGGAGGACTGCATGCCGCCTCCGAACATGTCGGAGAGGCCGCCGCCCTTTCCCTTGTGCATCAGCACGAGCAGCATCAGCAGCGCGCTGAAGACGATCAGGGCGATCGAGAACCCCATAACCACGGCTGGACCAACTTCCTCGGACTTATACGGACGGGGGCCGGGCACCTGCCCGACCCCCGCAAGGGTACGACGTAACTCCGCTACCGCATACTCACTGGTCGCGGAAGCGCACGATCTTGACGAACTCGTCGGCGTCCAGCGCCGCGCCGCCCACCAGGGCGCCGTCGACGTCCGGCTGCGCCATGATCGCGGCGACGTTCCCGGCCTTGACCGAGCCGCCGTACTGGATGCGGACCTTGTCGGCCAGCTCCTGCGAGTACAGCTCCGCGAGGCGTCCGCGGATCGCCCCGCAGACCTCCTGGGCGTCCTCGGGGGTGGCGACCTCGCCGGTGCCGATGGCCCACACCGGCTCGTACGCGATCACGATCGTCTCGGCCTGCTCGGCCGGCACGTCCTTCAGACCGCCGTCGATCTGGGCCAGGGTGTACTCGACCTGGTTGCCCGCCTTGCGGACGTCCAGGCCCTCGCCGACGCAGAGGATCGGGGTCACGCCGTGCTTGAAGGCGGCCTTCACCTTGGCGTTGCAGACCTCGTCGTTCTCGGCGTGGTACTGACGGCGCTCGGAGTGGCCGACGGCGACGTAGGCGCACTTCAGCTTGGACAGCATCAGGCCCGAGATCTCGCCGGTGTAGGCACCGGAGTCGTGCTCCGAGATGTCCTGGGCGCCGTACTTGATCTTGAGCTTGTCGCCGTCGACCAGGGTCTGGACGGACCGCAGGTCGGTGAAGGGGACCAGGACCGCGACCTCACAGGCGTCGTAGTCCTTGTCGGTCAGGGCGAAGGCGAGCTTCTGGACGTGGGCGATGGCCTCGAGGTGGTTGAGGTTCATCTTCCAGTTGCCCGCCATCAGCGGGGTGCGGGTGCTCACAGGTGTTCAGTCCTCCAGTGCGGCGAGGCCGGGAAGCGTCTTGCCCTCGAGGTATTCGAGGGAGGCGCCGCCGCCGGTCGAAATGTGGCCGAATGCCTTCTCGTCGAAGCCCAGGGTGCGGACGGCCGCGGCGGAGTCGCCACCGCCGACCACCGTGAAGGCCGGGGAGTCGACGAGCGCCTGGGCGACGGCCTTGGTGCCCTCGGCGTAGTCGGGGTGCTCGAAGACGCCCATCGGGCCGTTCCAGAAGACGGTGGCCGCGTCGGCGAGCTTCGAGGCGTAGAGCTTACGGGTCTCCGGACCGATGTCCAGGCCCTCCTGGTCCGCCGGGATGGCGTCCGCGGCGACCGTGGTCGGGTTGGCCGGAGCCTTGGTCTTCAGGTCCGGGAACTCGGCCGAGACCAGGACGTCGACGGGGAGCACGAACTCCACGCCGCGCTCCTTGGCGCGCTCCAGGTAGCCCTGGACCGCCGGGATCTGGTCCTCCTGGAGCAGCGAGATGCCGACCTCGTGGCCCTGGGCCTTGAGGAAGGTGTACGCCATGCCGCCGCCGATGAGGATGCGGTCGGCCTTCTCCAGCAGGTGCTTGATCACGCCGAGCTTGTCGGAGACCTTGGCGCCGCCGAGCACGACCGCGTACGGCCGCTGGACGTCCTCGGTGAGCTTCTTCAGGACGCCGACCTCGGTGGCGATGAGGTAGCCCGCGGCGTGCGGGAGGCGCGCCGGGAGGTCGAAGACCGAGGCGTGCTTGCGGTGCACGGCGCCGAAGCCGTCGCCGACGTACAGGTCGGCGAGGGCGGCCAGCTGGTCCGCGAAGGCGCCGCGCTCGGCGTCGTCCTTCGAGGTCTCGCCGGCGTTGAAGCGGAGGTTCTCGATGACGGCCACCTGGCCGTCGGCGAGGCCCGCGACGGTCTCCCGGGCGGAGTCGCCGACGGTGTCGGTCGCGAAGGCCACCTCGGCGCCGAGCAGTTCGCCGAGGCGCGCGGCGGCCGGGGCGAGCGAGAACGCCGGGTCCGGGGCGCCCTTGGGGCGGCCCAGGTGCGAGGCGACCACGACGCGGGCGCCGGCGCCGGCGAGCGCCTTGACCGTGGGGACGACGGCGCGGATGCGGCCGTCGTCGGTGATGGTGGTGCCGTCGAGCGGCACGTTGAGGTCGGCGCGGACGAACACGCGCTTTCCTTCGACGCCCTCGTGGAGAAGCTCGTCGATCGTCTTCATCTGTTAACAGACTCCTTGGTACGCGGTGGAGCACACAAACAGGGCTCGCACAGCGCGGCATTGCGCTGCCCGAGCCCTGCTCACATCGAAAACCTGCCCTGAACCCTAGAGCCTAGAGCCGGTCGCCGACGAAGACGGTGAGGTCGACGAGACGGTTGGAGTAGCCCCACTCGTTGTCGTACCAGCCGAGGATCTTGACCGTGCTGCCCTCCTGGACCATCGTCAGGGAGGCGTCGAAGGTGCAGGACGCCGGGTCGCTGACGATGTCCGAGGAGACGATCGGGTCCTCGGTGTAGAAGAGGATTCCCTTGAGGTCGCCGTCGTCGGCGGCCTTCTTGAACGCGGCGTTGACCTCGTCCTTGGTGACCTCGCGGTCGAGGGTGACGACCAGGTCGGTGGCGGAGCCGGTCGGGACCGGGACGCGCATGGCGATGCCGTCGAGCTTGCCCTTGAGCTGCGGGAGGACCAGGGCGGTGGCCTTGGCGGCACCCGTCGTGGTCGGGATGATGTTCTCCGCGGCGGCGCGGGCGCGGCGCAGGTCCTTGTGCGGGAAGTCCAGGATGCGCTGGTCGTTGGTGTACGCGTGGACCGTGGTCATCAGGCCCTTGACGATGCCGAAGTTCTCGTCGAGGACCTTGGCCATCGGCGCGACGCAGTTGGTGGTGCAGGACGCGTTGGAGATGACGTCGTGCTGCGCCGGGTCGTACTTGTCCTGGTTGACGCCCATGACGATGGTGATGTCCTCGTCGGTGGCCGGAGCCGAGATGAGGACCTTCTTGGCGCCGCCGGCGAGGTGCTTCGCGGCGTCCGCCTTCTTCGTGAAGATGCCGGTCGACTCGATGACGATGTCGACGCCCAGTTCGCCCCAGGGGATGTCGGCCGGGTCGCGCTCGGACAGCACCTTGATGGTGTGGCCGTCGACGGTGATGGTGTCGGCGGTGTGGGTCACCTCGGCCTTGAGGCGGCCCAGGATGGTGTCGTACTTCAGCAGGTGTGCGGTGGTCGCGGTGTCACCCAGGTCGTTGACTGCCACGACCTCGATGTCGGCACCCTGCTCAAGGAGCGCGCGGAAATAGTTCCGACCGATGCGGCCAAAGCCGTTGATGCCTACGCGGATCGTCACGAACCGATCTCCTCGTTAGGTACGCCGGTGTGTTCGACGCCGGCGAGATTTTTGTTTTTTGGGATGTCCCCGACCGCTTACGACCCTACCTCCCCCGCCGCCGGCGAGTGACATCCTGCGCATCCGGATGAGCCCGGAAAGTAAGGAAAAACGGCCGACGGCCCGCCCCTACCACCGGGTACGGGCCGCCTTGGAACCTTTGTCCCCACTACTCTCCGTCAGCGGCGGAGCGCCTCCAGGGCGCGGCCGACGACCCGTGCGCGCTCCGCCGCGCCGGGCACGTGCTCCAGGCCGTAGCCGAGGAGGACGGTGTCACGCGTGGTGACCGCCGCCTGGGAGTGGAAGAGCGCCGCGGAGCGCGTCCAGTCGGAGGCGTTGCCGGGGCTGCCGGCCGGAGCCCCCGGTGCGGACCAGGCGCCGAGGGAGGCCTCGAAGCCCTCCGTCTCGGTGGTGGCGCCGGTGACGAGCCGGGTGTCGTCGACGAAGGCGCCCGTCTCGCCCGTACCGGGGTCGGAGACGTACGAGATCGAGAGCTCGACCTTCTTGCCCGCCCAGGCGCTCAGGTCGACGGAGGCCTGCCGCCAGCCGTTGGAGGGGCCGGTGAAGGCGTTCCAGGAGCCGGTGGTGCCGGTGGGCGCGCAGCCGTCCTCGCCGACGGTGAGGTAGTGGGCGAGGAAGGGGTGGCCGCGGACGTAGTAGCCCTCGCCGCAGTCGGCCGGGGGCTGGGCGGAGGTGCCGCCGCCCAGGTCGGGCAGCGTCGTCCAGTCGTCCTGGCCGACGGTGTGGGCCTCGACGACGAGGTTGTCGTAGCCGGGCTCGGTGTCGTAGCTGACCTGGAAGTCCAGGCGCGGCTTCGATCCGGCGGCGACGCCGGTGAGGTCGACGGTCCTGGCGAGCCGGGCCCAGGTGTCGTCGGCGTGCTTGACGGCCGCGAAGCTCGATCCCTCGGCGGGCTCGAAGGGGGTGCGGATGCCCGGGTAGTCGCCGGCGGAGGCGCTGCTCGCGAACTGCGGGAAGTCCTCCGGCTTCAGGGTGTCCGAAGTGACGGTGTACGCGCCCGCGTTGTCCAGCGGGTTGTCGGCGGCGGCGCCGAGCGTCGCGCCGACGCCCGCGAAGGCGCCCGTGCCGGCGAAGGCGGGCGGGTTCTTGAGGCCCGCGCGGTGGTAGGCGCCGAGGTAGTACTGGGCGAAGTCGTTGGTCTCGGCCAGGCCGACCTCGGTGAGCCCGCCGGACTTCTCACCGGCGTTGATCAGCTTGCCGCCCTCGTTGAGGTAGGCGCGGACGGCGAGCTGGGCGGCCCCGGAGGGACGCTCGGCGCCGGTGTACCAGACGACGGTGCGGAAGTGGGAGAGCACGCCGAGGGCGTCCGGGGTGCCCTGGGTGGCGACGTCCCAGACGGCGGCCCTGCGGCCGTTGTCGGCGAGCGCCCGCACATACGCGGCGGTGTGCCGGGCGGCGGCGGTGCCGCCCTCGTCGGCGAGGATGAGCACGTCGCCGCGGGGGCGCTCGGCCACCTTGTAGGTGAAGGGGGCGGAGGAGGTGGCGCGGCCCTCGCGGGTGCGGGCGGTGAACCGGACCTCGACGGAGTCGCCGGGACGGGCCCCCTCGATTTCGGCGCGGTACTCGTCGAAGTAGAGGTTGTCGTCCCCTCCGAAGGTCTCGCCGCCCTTCCAGGCCTCGAGCTTCTCGCTGTGGGGGCGGCCGCCGTTGATCCGGTACGTGAGGGTCTTGCCGCGCAGCGACTTGCGCGCGGTGACGGCGACCTGCTGCCCCTGGCCCCGGGCGTAGGAGGTGGTGAAGGTCTTCGGGGTGAGGTCGGGGGCGTCGATGCCGACCGGGGAGACGGGCCGGTCCGGGTGGGCGGCGGTCTCGGCGACGGCGAGCGCGAAGGGGATGTTCTTGGCGAACTCGGCCTGGATCAGCTTCTCGTCGTCCGGGAAGGTGAAGACGGAGGCGCAGTCGGCCGGGTTCCAGGCGTCGTTCGGGTCGACGCGGGAGGCGGTGGCGCAGGTCGACATCTCCGGGGTGAACATCTGCATCCCGTTGACGTTGGCGGCGTGTCCGTCCGCCTCGCCGTTGGTGATGTACAGCTCCGAGGAGACCTGCGGGCGGTAGCCGGGCACGGCGGACTTCTGCGGGGTGCCGGCGAGGGCCTTGAGGGCCACGTCGTCGGGGGTGTCGGTGGCGACCTGCCAGCCGACGCCGTACAGCAGGAGCTGGGCGGCCGAGTGGTAGTTGACGCCGTACGCGAAGCCGATGCGCTTCTGGAAGGCGTCGAGGGCCCTCGTCTCGGGCTCCGACATGGGGCCCTTGCCGCGGAAGGTCTCGTCGGTCGGGTCGGGGGACGAGCCCTCGTTGTCGTAGCCCCACTTGTAGGCGAAGTTGCGGTTGAGGTCGACGCCGTCGCCTGGGCCGATCCTCCCGTCTCCGTCGTTGTCGCGGAGGTTCTTCCGCCACTGGCGGTTGGCGGGGTCGGCGTGCGTGTGGTCGTAGCCGTCCGGGTTGGCGGAGAGCACGAACCACAGCTCGGTGGAGTCGACGATCCGGGTGATCCGCTCGTCCTTGCCGTAGCCGTCGAGGTAGTGGTGCATCAGCCGCCGGGTCATCTCGGGGGTGATCCACTCGCGCGCGTGCTGGTTGGACATGTACAGCGTGGCGGGCTTCGAGCCGTCCTTGGTGTGCCGGGCGCCCTTGGTCAGCTTGAGGGCGAGGATGTCCTGGCCCTTGAGGGTCTTGCCGATGGAGACGACCTTGGTCAGGCCGGGGTTGGCCCGCGCGGTGTCCAGGATCTCCTGCTTGAGGCCGTTCGGTCCGCCGTACGGGCGGAAGACGCCGTCCCCGGCGGCGGCGACCCGCTTCTCGGCCTGGGCGGTGAGATGGTGCTCGGCGATCTCGACGCCCTGGCCGCGCAGCTGCCCGGCCTGCCGGCCGGTGAGGAAGAGCTCGACCGTCGCGGAGCCCTTCGCCGGGACCTGCTCGGTGAGTTCATGGGCGTCGGCACCGGCCTCCAGGAGCAGCGGGACCTGCTCCTGGGTGACCTCGGCCCGCCACACGGAGAGGGCGTCGCCGCCGTCCCGGTCGTTCGGCTGTGCTCCGGCGACGGGTGCCGCCGCCACTCCCGCGATCAGCAGTGAAGCCGCGGCGAGGATCGATCTCGCTCTGCGTCTCATGTGCCCCCCTTGCTGTTGTCTGCCTCGAAGGTGAACAGACGCCAGGCTCTTGGGCGCCCATGGGACTGTCAAGGGCGCCTCGCGGGGTGCACGAAAAAGCTGCCGGTACCTCAGAAAGGCACCGGCAGCGCGGAGTTCGGGGTTCCGTACGAGCTTCTCGTACCAGCTCGCCGTACGGACTCGCCGTACGAGGGCTTTGTACGGTCGGCGGATCCGGTCAGCCGACGAGGCTGTCGTCGAGCTCCTCCGTCAGATTGGACTCGGTCCCGGGGATGCCCAGGTCCTGCGCCCGCTTGTCGGCCATCGCGAGCAGCCGGCGGATCCGGCCGGCCACCGCGTCCTTGGTCAGCGGCGGGTCGGCGAGCGCGCCCAGCTCCTCCAGGGAGGCCTGCTTGTGCTCCATGCGGAGCCGGCCCGCGGCCGCGAGGTGCTCGGGCACCTCCTCGCCGAGGATCTCCAGGGCGCGCTGCACCCGGGCGCCGGCGGCGACGGCGGCGCGGGCCGAGCGGCGCAGGTTGGCGTCGTCGAAGTTGGCCAGGCGGTTGGCGGTGGCGCGGACCTCGCGCCGCATCCGCCGCTCCTCCCAGGCGAGCACCGACTCGTGCGCGCCGAGCCGGGTGAGCAGGGCGCCGATCGCGTCGCCGTCGCGGACGACGACCCGGTCCACGCCCCGGACCTCGCGGGCCTTCGCCGCGATGGAGAGCCGGCGGGCCGCGCCGACCAGGGCGAGGGCGGCCTCCGGACCCGGGCAGGTCACCTCCAGGGAGGAGGAGCGGCCGGGCTCGGTCAGCGAGCCGTGCGCGAGGAACGCGCCGCGCCAGGCGGCCTCGGCGTCACAGGTGGCCCCGGAGACCACCTGCGGGGGGAGGCCCCGGATGGGGCGGCCGCGGCCGTCCACGAGACCCGTCTGCCGGGCCAGCTGGTCGCCTCCGGCCACCACCCGCACCACGAAGCGCGAGCCGCGCCGCAACCCGCCGGGGGCCATCACGATCAGCTCGGAGCTGTGCCCGAAGATCTCCAGGATGTCCCGCTTGAGGCGGCGGGCCGCCATCGCGGTGTCGAGCTCCGCCTCGATCACGATGCGTCCGCTCACCAGGTGCAGCCCGCCCGCGAACCGCAGGATCGACGAGACCTCTGCCTTCCTGCAGCAGGTCCGGGTGACGGGGAGCCGGGAGATCTCGTCCTTCACCGCTGCCGTCATCGCCATGGGCCGATCCTTCCATGCATCCGAAAAATACGGTCGTACGCGGCGGCCAACAGCTCCGGGTCATGCTTCGCGGAGCCGTCGGGCCGGGCCACCGGCGCCAGCTCGACCGCTGCGCCGAGCCGCTTGGCGGCATCGACGAGGGGTTCCCTCGCTGACACGTCGGGCACGGCGGCCTCGTCGGCCAGCACCACGTCCAGGGCGAGTTTAGGGGCGTGTCGTCCCAAAACCTCCAAATGACGCTGCGGAGAGAAGCCCTCGGTTTCTCCGGGCTGCGGCGCGAGGTTCAGTGAGAGCACCTTCCGGGCCTTCGTCTCGACCAGGGCGTCGAGGAGCTCGGGGACCAGGAGGTGCGGGATCACCGAGGAGAACCAGGAGCCGGGACCGAGGACCACCCAGTCCGCGTCCAGCACCGCCGCGACCGCCTCGGGCACGGCCGGCGGGTCGTTCGGCACGAGGTGCACGGACTGCACCTCGCCGGGGGTGAGCGCCACGGTCGCCTGGCCGCGCACGGTGTCCACGTCGTCCGGCCGCTCCGGGTCGTGGCCCCTGACCAGGGCCTGGAGCTCCAGGGGCACGGCGGACATGGGCAGCACCCGGCCCTGGGCGCCGAGCAGCCGGCCGACCAGGTCGAGGGCCTGCACGGGGTCGCCGAGCTGCTCCCAGAGGGCGACGATCAGCAGGTTGCCCACGGCGTGGCCGTTGATCTCGCCCTTGGACTGGAAGCGGTGCTGGATCACCCGGGCCCAGGTCTGGCCCCAGTCGTCGTCGCCGCAGAGGGCGGCGAGCGCCTTGCGCAGGTCGCCCGGGGGCAGCACGCCGAGCTCCTCCCGGAGCCGTCCGCTGGAGCCTCCGTCGTCGGCGACGGTGACGACGGCGGTGAGATCGCCGGTGATGCGGCGGAGCGCGGCGAGGGACGCCGACAGGCCCATGCCGCCACCGAGCGCGACCACCTTGGGCTGGGTGCCGCGCCTGCGGAGCGTACGCCGCACCGCGAGGGCGGAGGCACGCCGACGGTACGGCTTCACTCGCGCCCCATGTCCCGGTGGACGACGACGGTCTCGACCCCTTCGGCGGCGAGGCGGGCGGCGAGACGCTCGGCGGTGGCCACGGAGCGGTGCTTGCCGCCCGTGCAGCCCACGGCGATGGTCACGTACCGCTTGCCCTCGCGGCGGTAGCCCGCGGCGATCAGCTGGAGCAGCTCCGTGTAGCGGTCGAGGAACTCCTTGGCGCCCGGCTGGTTGTAGACGTAGTTCGACACCTCCTCGTTGAGGCCGGTGAAGGGGCGCAGCTCGGGGACCCAGTGCGGGTTCGGCAGGAAGCGCATGTCGACCACGAGGTCGGCGTCGACCGGCAGGCCGTACTTGAAGCCGAAGGACATCACCGTGGCCCGCAGCTCGGGCTCCTCGTCGCCGGCGAACTGGGCGTCCATCTTGGCGCGCAGCTCGTGGACGTTGAGGCTGGAGGTGTCGATCACCAGGTCGGCGTCGCCGCGCAGCTCGCGCAGCAGGTCGCGCTCGGCGGCGATGCCGTCGGTGATGCGGCCGTCGCCCTGGAGGGGGTGCGGCCTGCGGACCGACTCGAAGCGCCGGACCAGGGCCTCGTCGGAGGACTCCAGGAAGACGATCCGGCGGGTGACCTGCTTGGCGTCCAGGTCGGCGAGGGACTCCCTGAGGTTGTCGAAGAACTGCCGGCCGCGGACGTCCACGACGACGGCGATCCGGGCGACGTTGCCCTGGGAGCGGGCGCCGAGCTCCACCATGGTGGGGATCAGCGCGGGCGGCAGGTTGTCCACGACGAACCAGCCGAGGTCCTCCAGACACTTCGCCGCGGTGGACCGGCCCGCTCCGGACATGCCGGAGATGATCACCAGCTCGGGAATGGCCGCCTCGGCGCCGTTGTCGCCGGGGGTCTCCTTCGTGCCCGTACTCACGTGTCCTGCTCCGTCTTCTCGGTCGTGCTCGTCGTGCGTGTGGCGCTCGGTCATGCGGTGGTGCCCCCGTCGTCTTCCATGATCTCTCCTGTGGCCGTGTTCACGGCGGGTGCGGCGGGGGCCGCCTGGGCCAGAGCCACGGCGACCGCCTCCGCGGTCTTCCGGCCGAAGCCGGGGACCTCACAGATCTGCTCGATTGTCGCCTGCCTCAGCCGCTTCACCGAGCCGAAATGCTTGATCAAGGCCTGTTTGCGCGACTCACCGAGGCCGGGGACGGCGTCGAGCGGGCTGGTCCGGAGACGTTTGGTCCGCTTGGACCGCTGGTAGCGGATGGCGAAGTCGTGAGCCGTGTCACGCACCCGCTGGAGCAGATAGAGGCCCTCGCTGGAGCGAGGCAGCACCACCGGGTCGTCGTCGCCGGGCAGCCAGACCTCCTCCAGGCGCTTGGCGAGGCCGCAGACCGCGACGTCGTCGATGCCCAGCTCGTCGAGGGCGCGGCGGGCCGCGGCGACCTGCGGCTGCCCGCCGTCGACGACGACGAGCTGCGGCGGGTACGCGAAGCGCTTGGGCCGCCCGTCGTCCTCGGCCGTCTCCGCCGGGACCTCGCCGTCGGCGGGTCCCCACTCCCCCGTGCGGTCCTTCTCCGCGAGGTAGCGCCTGAAGCGGCGCGTGATCACCTCGTGCATGGACCGGACGTCGTCCTGGCCCTCGAAGCCCTTGATCTGGAAGCGGCGGTACTCGCCCTTGCGGGGCAGCCCGTCCTCGAAGACGACCATCGAGGCGACGACGTCCTCGCCCTGGAGGTGCGAGATGTCGAAGCACTCGATCCGCAGCGGCGCCGAGTCCAGGTCCAGGGCCTCGGCGATCTCCTCCAGGGCCCGGGAGCGGGTGGTCAGGTCGCTGGCCCGCTTGGTCTTGTGCAGCACGAGCGCCTGCTGGGCGTTGCGCGCGACCGTCTCCATCAGGGCCTTCTTGTCGCCGCGCTGCGGGACGCGCAGCGAGACGAGGGATCCGCGGCGGCCGGAGAGCCAGGCGGAGACGGCCTCCGTGTCCTCGGGGAGCGCCGGGACCAGGACCTCCTTGGGGACCGCGTCGCCGCTCTCCTCTCCGTACAGCTGCTGGAGGGCGTGCTCCACGAGCCCCGCCGTGTCGACGGCCTCGACCTTGTCCGTGACCCAGCCGCGCTGGCCCCGGACGCGGCCGCCGCGCACGTGGAAGATCTGCACCGCCGCCTCCAGCTCGTCCTCGGCGAGGGCGATCAGATCGGCGTCGGTGGCGTCGGCGAGGACGACCGCGTTCTTCTCCATGGCCTTGCGCAGGGCCTCTATGTCGTCGCGGAGCCGGGCGGCCTTCTCGTACTCCATGTCCTCGGCCGCGATCGTCATCTGCTTCTCGAGCCGGCGGATGTACGTGCCGGTGCGGCCGGCCATGAAGTCGCAGAAGTCCTCGGCCAGTTCGCGGTGCTCCTCGGGCGCGACCCGGCCGACGCAGGGCGCCGAGCACTTGCCGATGTAGCCGAGGAGGCAGGGGCGTCCGGCGGAGGCGGCGTTGCGGAACACACCCGCCGAGCACGTCCGCACGGGGAACACCCGCAGCATCAGGTCGACGGTCTCGCGGATCGCCCACGCGTGCGCGTACGGCCCGAAGTAGCGCACGCCCTTCTTCTTGTGGCCGCGCATGACCTGGACGCGGGGGAACTCCTCGTTCATCGTCACCGCGAGATACGGATAACTCTTGTCGTCCCGGTACTTCACGTTGAACCGGGGGTCGAACTCCTTGATCCAGGAGTACTCCAGCTGCAGCGCCTCGACCTCGGTGGACACCACCGTCCACTCCACGGAGGCGGCCGTCGTCACCATGGTGGCCGTGCGCGGGTGCAGGCTCGTGAGCGGCTGGAAGTAGTTCGCCAGCCGCTGACGCAGGGACTTCGCCTTCCCCACGTAGATCACCCGGCGGTGCTCGTCGCGGAACTTGTAGACCCCCGGGGAGTCGGGGATCTGACCCGGCTTGGGGCGGTAGCTGGAGGGGTCTGCCATGCTCACCACCCTACTGGCGGGGACCGACACTCAGAGCGCGCGCGCTCGTTGCCCGGACATGGCTCAGGACACTTCAGGACGGCTGGCGGACCGGGTGTGCGTGATCACGGGCGCGGCGAGCGGAATCGGGCGGGCGACGGCGGAACGCTTCCTCCGCGAGGGGGCGCACGTGATCGCCGCCGACCTCGACGAGAAGCGGCTCGCGACCCTCGACGGCGTGATCCCGGTGGTCGGCGACGTCTCCCGGGAGGAGGACGCCCGGCGGATGATCGGCACGGCGGTGGAGCGCTTCGGACGGCTGGACGTCCTGGTGGCGAACGCGGGCGTGATCCCGCTGCTCTCCGTCACCGAGGCGGAGGCCGCGGACTTCGACCGGGTGATGGCTGTCGACGGCCGGGGCATGTTCCTGACCTGCAAGTACGCGATCGAGGCCATGCTCGTCTCGGGCGGCGGGGCCATCGTGTGCACCTCGTCGATCTCGGGCGTGGCCGGCCAGGCGAGGCAGGCGGTGTACGGCCCGGCGAAGTTCGTCGCGACCGGCCTGACCAAGCACCTGGCGGTGGAGTGGGCGGAGCACGGGATCCGGGTGAACGCGGTGGCCCCGGGCACGATCGAGACCGAACGCGTCGCCGCCGCGCGCGTGGAGCCGGGCGGGCCCGAGTACCTCAGGGAGATCGTCCGGGCCCACCCGATGGGCCGCTTCGGCGCGCCGGAGGAGGTGGCGGCGGCGATCCTCTTCCTGGCGTCGGACGAGGCGTCGTTCGTGACGGGCGCGATCCTCCCGGTGGACGGCGGCTACCTGGCCCACTGACGCCCGTCCCGCCCGTCTGGGCGGCGCCCCGCCGTGTGGGCGGCGCCCTGCTGGGCGGCGCCCCCGCCCACCGCCGTGTGGGCAATCGTCCCGCTGGGGCGGGACGGGTGGGCACACGGGACGGCGCCCTTCAGCGGCGCCTCCGCGTTCCGCGCCCTGACCCGCACCACCCGTGCGGCGCACAACGGGGTGCGGGTCCAGGC